>JAJKJG010000306.1 GCA_021154065.1 Methylobacterium sp. | reverse complement strand
TTACCCGTCCGGGTGAGGGGGCGTCTGCGAAAGAGCCTCTTCCGGGTAAGCCCCCTCGCCCCCGCGGAGTTTACCCCGGACTTGATCCGGGGCTCGCCTTGCGCTCTCGCGCAAGACCCTCTCCTAGCACCGCGGAGAGAGGCGTTTTCAGAAAGCCTCCGCCGGCAGCGCCATCACGGCATCCGCGCCGGAGGCGATGCAGGCGAGGCGCGCGCCGGTCTCGGGCAGCATGCGCTCCATGAAGAAGCGACCGGTCACGAGCTTGGCGTCCATTTTCTCCGCCACCCCATTGCCTTGCGCTTTCTTCGCCTGCGCGGCCTTGGCGATCCGGGCCCACATATAGCCCATCGCCACAAGCCCGAAGAGGTGCATATAGTCGTAAGCGCCCGCGCCCGCGTTGTCGGGCTTCGCCATCGCGTTCTGCATAAACCACATACTGGCTTGTTGCAGGTGGCCGAGCGCCCCTTGAAGCGGAGCCACGTAGGGCTTCATGGCCTCGTCCGCCCCGTTCTCCTGGCAGAAGGCGGCGACCTCGTTGAAGAACGTCATCAGGGCGCGGCCGCCGTGGCGCGGGAGCTTGCGCCCGACGAGGTCCATGGCCTGAATGCCGTTGGCGCCTTCGTAGATCATGGCGATGCGGGCGTCGCGCACGAACTGCGACATGCCCCATTCCTCGATATAGCCGTGGCCGCCGTATATCTGCTGCGCCCGGACGGTGTTGTCGAAGCCGAGGTCGGTGAGCACGCCTTTCAGCACCGGCGTCATCAGCCCGAGGTGGTCGTCGGCCGTCTGGCGCTCCGCCTCGTCCTCGGATCGGTGCGCTACGTCGCTTTGCAGCGCGGTCCACAGGACCAGCGCCCGCGCCGCCTCGTTGAAGGCGCGGATCGCCGTAAGGTGCCGCCGCACGTCCGGGTGGACGATGATCGGATCGGCGGGCTTGTCCGGGGCTTTAGGGCCGGTGAGCGCGCGGCCCTGGAGGCGGTCCTTCGCATACTGGACCGCGTTCTGGTACGCGACCTCGGATTGCGACAAGCCCTGAATCGCGACGCCGAGGCGGGCCTCGTTCATCATCACGAACATGGCGTTGAGGCCGCGGTTGGCCTCGCCGATCAGCCAGCCTGTCGCGCCGTCGTAATTCATCACGCAGGTGGCGTTGCCGTGGATGCCCATCTTGTGCTCGATCGAGCCGCAAGAGACGCCGTTGGGCTCGCCCGGCGAGCCGTCGGCGTTGACCCGCAGCTTCGGCACGACGAAGAGCGAGATGCCTTTCACGCCCTCCGGCGCGCCCTCGATCCGAGCCAGGACGAGGTGGACGATGTTCTCGGCCAAATCGTGCTCGCCGGCCGAGATGAAAATCTTAGTGCCGGTGATGGCATAAGAGCCGTCGCCGTTCGGGACGGCCTTGGTCTTGATCAGGCCGAGGTCGGTGCCGCAATGGGGCTCGGTCAGGTTCATGGTGCCGGACCATTTGCCCTCGACCATCTTGGGCAGATAGAGCGCCTTCTGCTCCTCCGAGCCGTGGACGAGAAGCGCCGCCATCGCGCCCATCGTCAGGCCCGGATACATGGCGAAAGCCATGTTCGCGCTCGACGCGAACTCGTTCATGATCACCTGGAGCGTGTAGGGCAGTCCCTGGCCGCCGTACTCCGGCGGTACCGCGAGGCCGGTCCAGCCGCCCGCGCCGTAAGCGTCGTGAGCGTCCTTGAAACCTGTCGGCGTGGTGACACGGCCATCGTCGTGGCGCTTGCAGCCTTCTAGGTCGCCCGTGCGGTTAAGCGGGGCCAGAACCTCTTCGCACAGCTTCGCGCCCTCGCCGAGGATCGCCTCAATAAGGTCCGGCGTCGCGTCCGCGAAGCCCGGCAGATTGTTGCGCCGTTCGATTTGAAAGACGTCGTTCAGCAAGAACAGCACGTCCTCGACCGGCGCCTTGTAGATTGGCATGCGCCCTCTCTTGAAATCGGTTGCACCTGACCGAGCCTAAGCCCTCCGACGAACAGGATGGCCAAAGATAGTTCACATATAAACTATATTTGGCCCAGAGGGAAGGGTGATCGGAAAACTCGCTGTCGAGCGTGAACTTTCTGTTGCGGCATCGCCGCTCACCAGAGGCATCTTGCGCGAAAGTTAAGGTTCTCCAAGCGCGCCTTAACCCCCTGTTTACTGCGACCGGGAAAAACTTCGAGTGACGGCGTGAGTGTGTGATGGCCTTATCGGTTCTTCAAACCTCGCTCTGCCGCCGCGATCCGGTCCGTTTGGATCGTCAGTCCCGAATCACTCTTCCGCGAGCGCGGCCATGCAAAAGAACGCTACCTTGAAACAGGACGGGATGAACGCCGAAGCGAAGACCGCCCCGGATATGGCGCGCCGCTCGGGCCTGACGCCCGAAGAGTGGGTTGCGGCGCCGGGCGAGTTGGCGGCTTCCGGCCCGATCGAGAGCCCGCCCGCCCACCGCGCCAAGGCCGCGGGTCTGAGCGGCATGGACGACCTTGAAGCCGCCGTCGCACGGCTCACCGAAGCATCCCGCGGGAAGCCGTCCGGCCGCGGGGCGCGCGACCTCGAGTCGCTCCTCTCGTTCGCCATGGAAGGCGAGCGCCGCGCCCGCGAGAGCGCCTTCAAGACCGCGACGGCCCTCGACTCCGTCGCGTGCTGGATCGAGCGCGCCGAGGATCGCCTGAACGAGACCTCCCGTGCGGTTTCCGAAGGCCAGGAGCGGACCGCGGCCGCCCTGAAGACTGTCGAACGGATCGAGGAGCGCCTCTCGAAAGCCGCAGAGGCGTCTTCGCCGGCGCAAAGCGAGCGGATCGAGGCCGTCCTTCGCGGCTTCGAGGAAAAGATTGCGCAACTCAACGAGCGCCTCTCCGCGTTGTCGGTCCGGCCGATCGGCCGGCGGGGCCTCGATGCGCGCGACGAAGTCAAGAATGCGGTGGCCGCGATCCGTTCGCGGCAAAACGAACTTGAGACCGGCGCAGCCGCCCCGGAGGCCTTGCGATCCTTTGCGGCCGTCACCGGCGGCGCCGATGCTGCATCGCCGCCCGCCTGGACCACCACGGCCCGTTCGAACGAGGACGCTCTGCGTTCGCTGAACGAGGACATCGCCAAGCTGGCGAGCCGGCTTGAAACGGGTCGCCCGGCCGCACTCAATTTGGACGTTTTGGCGGTCAGAGCCATCCAGGATGAGATGGAACGGCTGCAGGCGTCGATCGCCGGGTTGGCGACGCGCGAGGAGGTCGGCGCGATCGAACGCTCCCTTTTGGAGTTCGCCCAACGCGTCGCCTCCGCCCGCGATGCAAGCGACATCGTCGCGGTCAAAGCTTCGCTGGAGGGACTGCAGACCGAAGTGCGCCGGCTGTCCGAGGCGGTCGCGTCCGGCCTTCCCGACCGGCTGACGGGCGATATCGAGCATCTCACGCACAAGATCGACGCCGTTGCCGGAACGGGTGTGAGCCCGACCGTGGTGGAGGCTCTGTCGCGCGAGATCATCGAGATGCGGCGCGTGGTCGCCGACATGGCCGAGCCGCGGCGCATTCAGGATCTCTCCCGCCTGATGACGGAGTTGAGCGCCCAAGTGGCCGAGATCGCCACGCGGCAGGTGGATGTCATCGAGTTCTCTTCGCTGAAGTCAAGCATCGAGGAGATTCGCTCCGCCTTGAGAGGAGCGCGTCCTGAAGCCAGGAGCGCGGATTACGCGCAACGCTTCGACCGTCTCACGCAAGATATCGAGCGCCTGTCGAACCGCGTGGATCGGGCGCTGCCTGGGGACACCCATCCCATTGGGGGCGATGCGCTCCTGCAACGGCTCGACCGCCTCGACGAGAGCCTGCGCCGATCGCCGCGCGGCGATGATCTCAAGCCCATCGTGGATCTGCTGCGCTAGCTCGTGGGCAAGCTCGAACAAGCCGAGGGCGCCGGTACGGGATCGGATGCCATCGACGCCATCGAGCGGCAGGTCGCGACACTTGCCGAACGGATCGAAAGGACGCCACCCAGCGGCGATCCGACGCTCGCGACGCTGGAACGGGCCATGGGCGACCTCATGGCCCAGGTCGAGAGCATGCGCGACGACACCTTCCAGGCTGTCGAGCAAGCCGCCCGGACCGCGGTCGCCGGCACGTTGGGCGCCGCGCCGGCCGCTGCGGCGGGACCAGACTTCTATGCCATCGAGCGCGATCTCGCCGACCTCAAGGTCCACCACAGGGTGTCCGACAAGCGCACGCACGACACGCTCGAAGCGGTTCACCAGACGCTCGAGCAGGTCGTGGCCCGGCTCGCGAATCTTGAAACGCACGGCGGGCCCCTACCCAGGACCGCGTCCATGCGGAAAGCCGGTGCGGAGCCGGGCCGGCCGACCCAGTCAGGGGCGAGCGGCCGGACGGACGCGGCGCCCGTTCCGGACCTGCCCGAAGCGGATCGCCCAATCCCTGCCCCGAGCGCAGATGAAATCCTTCTTGAACCCGGCGCCGCACGGCCCCGCGCCGAGCCGCCAGGGCGAGGCGGAGCATCGGACGCGAGCGCCGACGTCAAGGCGACATTCATCGCCGCCGCGCGGCGCGCCGCGCAGGCCGCCGCCGTGGAAGCTGCCGCCAGCCAGGCGAACGGCGCAGGCCGCCTGCCGAAGCTCGACATGCTCTCTGGCGGAGGGGCCAATGCGGGTCTCGTGGCGCGCGCCAAAACCCTGATCGACAAGCGCCGCCGGCCCATCCTGCTGGGGCTTGCCGCCGTCGTACTGGCGATCGGCGCCCTTCAGGTGAGTGATTTCGTCCGTGGCGGCTCGAAGCCGGCTCCTCCGGCGGCGCCGCAGCGCACCGATACCCTGGCGCAGAACGCTTCGAAGCCGTCCGAGAAGGGACGCGAGACGCCGGCCAGCCTTGATCCGCAGACGACCCAATCCGTCCCGGATGCGGCGACGGCATCGCCCAAGGAGGCGGCTTCACCCACGCCGCCGGCCGCCGGCCAGCCTCAGACGACGCCCACGATCGCACGGGAGCGCGACGGAAGCTTGACGGCGACGTCGAAACGCGAAGCAGCGGTCGCTGATCCGAAAGCGCCCACGGTCCTGCCGGGCAAGCCTGAGGCCAAAGGGGCATCCAAGGAGGCGGCGCAGGTCGATCCGGCCAAGGCAGGCGAGCTGGCGTCGGCAGGGCCAACGCTCGCGTCCCTTCCGGGATCGGCGCCTGCGAACAACCCGGCATCGAACGCCAGCGCGGCGCCCGCCTCGCTGGAGCGCATCGCCAATATGGCCTCGATCGGCGAGATCCCGATGGTCGCCAGCCTGCCCGGCCTGCGCCCGGCCGTGCTCGCCGGCGAGTCTGCGGCCGTTTACGAGATGGCCACGCGCGCCGCGGAAGGCCGCGGTATGGCGCGTGACCTCAAGCTCGCCGCGAAGCTCTTTGAGAAAGCCGCCGCACACGGCCTCGTGCCGGCCCAGTATCGGATCGGCAACTTCTATGAGAAGGGTCTTGGAGTGACGCGCGATCTCGCGCTCGCCAAGCAGTGGTACCAGCGCGCGGCCGAGAAGGGGAACGCCAAGGCGATGCACAACCTCGCCGTCCTCTTGGCCGAGGGCGCAGGCGGCAAGCCCGATTATGCGGCGGCCGTCGAGTGGTTCCGGCGCGGGGCCGAGCATGGCGTTCGCGACAGCCAGTTCAACCTCGCCGTCCTTCAGGCGCGCGGTCTCGGCACGGGGCAAGACCTCGCGGGGGCCTACACCTGGTTCTCGGTTGCGGCCAAGCAGGGCGACGAGGACGCGGCCAAGAAGCGCGACGAGGTCGGCGCGCGCATGGCGCAGCCTGACCTCGCCGCCGCGAAGTCGGCCGCCGAGCGTTGGCGCGCAACGTCGCTCGACCCGGCCGCGAACGACGTACCCCTTCCGGCGCACGGATGGAGCGAGGCGCCCGCGAAAAAGGCGGCCAGCGGCGGATCGGTCTGACCTCGATCAGGTTCCGTTCAGGCACAGGGCGTGTAATTTGGTCCCCCTCTGGGTCGCGTAAGGGCTCGAACCGCCGTCCTGGGGCGACGCCTGTCGGAACCCGCCCGTGCAGATCTATCTGCCGATCGCCGAGATGCCCGTGAGCGTGCTTCTCATCCTCGGGATGGGTGCAGCGGTCGGATTCATCTCAGGGCTGTTCGGCATCGGGGGCGGCTTCCTCATGACGCCGCTGCTCATCTTCGTCGGCATCCCGCCCGCGGTCGCGGCGGCGACCCAAGCGGCTGAGATCGCGGCGTCGAGCACGACCGGCGCGCTCGCGGCGATGCGGCGCGACGCGCTCGATCTCAAGCTCGGGACCGTGCTGACCCTTGGCGGCTTCATCGGGACGGCGTTGGGCGTCTGGTTTTTTTCGGCGATGCGGCGCGCCGGCCAGCTCGACCTCGTGATCGTCGTCTCCTACGTCACGCTGTTCACCGTGATCGGCAGCCTCATGCTGGCGGAAAGCGTCCGCGCGTTCTGGTCGGCGCGGCGCGGGACGGCCCGGCCGGCCCGGCGGGCGGGCGAGCACGCCGCCTATCTCGGCTGGCCGCTCCGGATGCGCTTCCACCGCTCGAGGCTTTACGCCAGCGCCATCCCGATCCTGGCGGTCGCGACGTTCGTCGGATTCGCAGGCGCGCTGCTGGGCATCGGCGGCGGCTTCATCATCGTGCCGGCCCTGCTCTATCTCTTTCGCGTGCCGACTGCGGTCGTGATCGGCACCTCGCAACTCCAGA
>JAJKJG010000305.1 GCA_021154065.1 Methylobacterium sp. | reverse complement strand
GCGCCCGGGCGCGAACGGCGCCGGCGCCGTCCACGACAGCCCTGAGATCTCGACGATCCGTCGCACAAGCGAGAAGCCGTTCGAATGCAGGCCCGAGGAGGGAAGGCCAAGCAGCACGTCCCCCGGTGCGATGTCCGCGCGGGGCAGGAGCGTGCCGCGCTCCGCCGCGCCGACCGCAAAGCCGGCGAGGTCGTAATCACCCGCAGCGTAGAGCCCGGGCATCTCGGCGGTCTCGCCGCCGATGAGCGCGCAGCCGGCGATGCGGCAGCCCTCGGCGATGCCTTTGACGATCGCGACGCCGACCTCGGGTGCAAGCTTCCCGGTGGCGAAATAGTCGAGGAAGAGCAGCGGCTCGGCGCCCTGCACGACGATGTCATTGACGCACATCGCGACGAGATCGATGCCGATCGTGCCGTGGATGCCGGTCTCGATCGCGATCTTGACCTTCGTGCCGACGCCGTCATTTGCCGCGACGAGGATCGGGTCGGCAAACCCGGCGGCCTTGAGGTCGAAGAGCCCGCCGAAGCCGCCGATTTCGGCGTCCGCGCCGGGCCGGCGCGTCGCGCGCACGAGCGGCTTGATCGCCTCGACCATGGCGTTGCCGGCATCGATATCGACGCCCGCTTCCGCATAGGTCAGGGAGTTCGCCGGCTTGTCGGTCATCCGCAGGGGGACTAAGGGCGAAGCCCTGGGAGCGCAAGCGCCGCCGCGGCTCTCGCGGTTTTCCCAGCGCAGGCCTAGATACGAGCCGCGATTGCAGTCCGAGTCCTCATGACCCTTCCGAATCTCATCACCATCGGCCGCCTGCTCATCGTTCCCCTGGTGGTCGTCATGATCGGGCAGGGGCAATGGGCGACTGCCTTCCTTCTGTTCGTCGCGGCAGGCGCTTCGGACGCGGTGGATGGCTTCATCGCCCGGCGCTTCGACATGCGCAGCGAGTTCGGCGCCTATATCGACGCCGTCGCCGACAAGGCGCTCCTCGTCTCGATCTATGTCAGCCTGGCGGTCGTCGGCGTGCTGCCGGGCTGGCTCGCCATCGTGGTCGTGTCGCGCGACATCATGATCATCGGCGCGATCATCATCTCCTGGCTGATGGGACGGCCGGTCGCGATCCAGCCGCTGACCATCAGCAAGCTCAACACCGCGGTGCAGATCGCGTTTGCGGCGCTGTTTCTGTTCAAGATGGCGTTCGGCTTCGAGCTCGGGAGGTTCGATCTCGCCGCCATGTGGGTCGTTGCCGCCTTGACCGCTGCCTCGGCGGCTGCCTATCTCGCCGGATGGCTGCGCCACATGGCGGCCTGAAGCACGGCGGACCGTCGGCGATGGTGACCCAGAGACAGGTCGCGTTCTGGCTCGCCGCGCTCGTCCTCGCCGTCGCCGCGCTCTACGTCCTGCGCGGCATCCTCCTGCCCTTCGTGGCCGGGCTCGCGCTCGCCTATCTCCTCGACCCCGTCGCCGACCGCTTCGAGAGGATGGGCGTCGGGCGGCTCGGCGCGACGCTCCTGATCCTCGTGCTGTTCGTGCTCGCGTTCGTGCTCGCGCTCGTGCTTCTGGTGCCGCTGCTGTTTCACCAGGTCCAGAGCTTCGTCGACCGGCTGCCGGAATATGTCGACCGCCTGCAGGCTCTCCTCGTCGAGCAAGGCAGGCCGTTGCTGGAGCGGCTCGGCGGCCGCGAGGCGCTCGCCGACGTCCAGAGCTCCGCGGGCGATCTCGTGAAGCAGGGCGGAGCTTGGCTCCTCGGCTTCCTGCGTGGCCTGTGGTCCGGCGGACAGGCGCTCATCGGCGTGTTCGCGCTTCTCGTCGTGACGCCGGTCGTCGCCTTCTACATCCTCGTCGATTGGGACCGCATGATCGGCTCCATCGACGCCTGGGTGCCGGTGCGCAACCGCGAGACCGTGCGCAGGCTCGCCCGCGAGATCAATCAGGCCATCGCCGGGTTCATCCGCGGCCAGGCGCTCGTCTGCCTCATCCTCGGCACCTTCTATGCCGTCGCGCTCGCGGCGATCGGGCTCAATTTCGGCGCCCTGATCGGCATGACGGCAGGCTTTCTCAGCTTCATCCCCTATGTCGGCTCGCTCACCGGGCTCCTCGTTTCGGTCGGGATGGCGCTGGTGCAGTTCTGGCCCGACTGGACCTGGATCCTTGCGACGCTCGGGGTTTTCGTCGTCGGGCAGTTCTTCGAGGGAAACATTCTCTCGCCGAAGCTCGTCGGCGCCTCCGTCGGGCTGCACCCGGTGTGGCTGATGTTCGCGCTCTTCGCCTTCGGCTCGCTGTTTGGCTTCGTCGGATTGCTGCTTGCGGTGCCGCTTGCGGCCGCGGTCGGCGTGCTCGCCCGCTTCGCGCTCCAGAGCTACCTCGCAAGCCCGCTCTACCACGGCGGCTCGCCCGCGCTGGTGCCGCCCGCGGCCGCGGCCCTCCCGCCTGGTCGCGATGACTGAGGCGCCAAAGCAGCTTACCCTCGAGCTGCCCCTGGAGCCGCGCTTCGGCCGCGAAGATTTCCTCGTCAGCCCCTCGAACGAACGCGCCTATGCGCTCATCGAGCGCTGGCCGGACTGGCCCGATACCATCCTCCTCCTCGAAGGGCCGAAGGGCAGCGGCAAGAGCCATCTCGCGGCGATCTGGGCGGCGCAATCGCACGGCTGGACGGTCGACGCCTTCGAGGTCGGGACCGACCGGGTGCCGCACCTCGTGTCGAACGGCGCCCTGGTCATCGAGGATCTGCATTCCGCAGGGGGCGATGAGCCGGCGCTGTTTCACCTCCTCAACCTCGCCCGCGAGCGGCGGGCCTATGTGCTGATCACGACGGCGGTCGCGGTCGGGGAGCTGCCGATCCGCACCCCGGACCTGAAATCGCGCTTGCGCCTCGCGCCGAGCGTCTCGCTCGATCCGCCGGACGACGCGCTCCTGCGGGCGGTGCTGGTCAAGCTCTTCATCGACCGCCAGCTCGTCGTCGACACGACGGTCGTCGATTTCCTCGCCCTTCGGATCGAGCGCTCGCTCGCCGCCGCGGCCGAGACGGTGGCGGCGCTTGACCGCGAGGCCTTAAGCCGCGGCCGGCGCATCACCCGGCCGATGGTGGCGGAACTTGTCGGCCGCGAGACCGGTTCCGTCGATGCCGAGGCCGATTGAGTCCGTTCACCCATCCGTCGTGAAACCGTCATAGAATGCCGGGACAGAGCGGGGGCGAAAAGGAGAACCGAAGTGGTGCGGGGGGCAGCGGCGCGGGAAGCGGATGTCGAGACGCTCGAGGAGCCGGCCACCAAGAGTCCGCCCGAGCCGGTCGCAAAGGCGGCAGGCGAGGGCGCCCCGTTGCGGCAATCGCCGCAACGCTTCATCAACCGTGAGCTGTCCTGGCTCCAGTTCAACCGACGCGTCCTCGAGGAGGCGGAGAACCGGAACCACCCCCTCCTCGAGCAGCTGCTCTTCCTGTCGATCTCGGCCAACAACCTCGACGAGTTCTTCATGGTGCGCGTGGCGGGCCTCGTCGGGCAGGTTCGCTCCGGCGTCGCGACGCGGTCGCAGGACGGCCTCACCCCGGCCGAGCAGCTCGCCAGGATCGGCGTCGCCGTCTCGGACCTCGCCTCCGACCAGCAGCGGCGCTGGCGCGAGCTCAAGGACGATCTCCTCCATGAGGGCATCGTCCTCGTCGAGGCCGCGATGCTGACGAAGCCTGAGATCACCTGGCTCGAGGACCACTTTCTGCACTACGTCTTTCCGGTGCTGACGCCGCTCGCGATCGATCCGGCGCACCCGTTCCCGTTCATCCCGAACCTCGGCTTCTCGATCGCGCTGCAGCTCGTCCGAAAGGGTGAGGCCAAGGTGAAGACCGAAGGCAAGATCCTCAAGGCGCTCATCCGTCTGCCTTCGAAGATCGAGCGTTTCATCCGCCTGCCCGATTTCGCCGAGACCGGCGCTGCCCGCTTCATCGCCCTCGAGCAGGTGATCGCGCTGTTCACCGGGCGTCTTTTCCCAGGCTACACCCTGAAGGGGCAGGGCGGCTTCCGGGTCATCCGCGATTCGGACATCGAGATCGAGGAAGAGGCCGAGGATCTCGTGCGCCTCTACGAGACGGCGCTCAAGCAGCGCCGCCGTGGCTCCGTGATCCGCCTCGAGGTCGAGGCCGGGATGCCCGAGGACATCCGCCATTTCGTCGCCGAGGAACTGGAGATCCCACCCGAGGACATCTTCGTCGTCGACGGCATGCTGGCCTTGAACGAGCTGTCGCAGCTCGTGGCTCTCGACCGCCCCGACCTAAAGTTCAAGCCCTACAACCCGCGCTTCCCGGAGCGCATCCGCGAGGCCGGCGGCGACTGCTTCGCGGCGATCCGGCAGAAGGACATCGTCGTCCATCACCCCTACGAGTCTTTCGACGCCGTGGTGCAGTTCCTGGCCCAGGCGGCGCGCGATCCGAATGTGGTCGCGATCAAGCAGACGCTCTACCGGACGTCGTCCAACTCGCCCATCGTCGCCGCTCTCGCCGAGGCCGCGGAGGCTGGCAAGTCGGTCACGGCTCTCGTCGAGCTGAACGCCCGCTTCGACGAGGAGGCGAACATCCGCTGGGCCCGCGACCTCGAGCGCGCCGGCGCCCAGGTGGTGTTCGGCTTCATCGAGCTCAAGACCCACGCCAAGCTCTCGCTCGTCGTGCGCCGCGAGGCCGGCCAGCTCATCACCTACTGCCACGTCGGCACCGGCAACTACCATCCGATGACGGCGCGCATATACACCGATCTGTCGTTCTTCTCCGCCGATCCGGTCATCGGCCGCGACGTGTCGCGCATCTTCAACTTCGTCACCGGCTACGCCGAGCCGGCCGAGCTCGAGCGCATGGCGGTGTCGCCGGTGACGTTGAAGAAAAGGCTCCTGACCCATATCGAGGACGAGATCGCCTGCGCCAGGGCCGGCAAGCCGGCCGCGATCTGGGGCAAGTGCAATTCGCTCGTCGATCCGGTCATCATCGATGCGCTCTACGATGCGAGCCAGGCCGGCGTGCAGGTCGATCTCGTGGTGCGCGGCATCTGCTGCCTGAGGCCGGGAATCCCTGGGCTTTCGGACAACATCCGCGTGAAATCGATCGTCGGCCGTTTCCTCGAGCACAGCCGCATCTACGCCTTCGGCAACAGCCACGGGCTGCCGCACCCGAAAGCGCACGTCTACATCTCGTCCGCCGACCTCATGCAGCGCAACCTCGACCGCCGCGTCGAGGCGCTCCTGCCGATCCTCAACCCCACCGTGCACCAGCAGGTGCTCGACCAGATCATGATGGCGAATCTCCTCGACAACCAGCAGAGCTGGCGGGTATTGGGCACGGGCGCGAGCGAGCGGATCCAGCCTGGGACCGGCGAGGAGCCGTTCAACGCGCACAAGTATTTCATGACCAATCCGAGCCTCTCCGGGCGCGGAAAATCGCTGAAGACGTCGAGCCCCCGAGCCCTGAAACGTGGACAGCGTCCCTGACCTCAAAGCGAGCGACGCGCCCGG
>JAJKJG010000304.1 GCA_021154065.1 Methylobacterium sp. | reverse complement strand
GAGGGCATCGCCGGTTCGGAGGACAATTTCGCCACCATGATGACCCGCCGGGCGCGCGAGATCGGCCTGCCGAAATCGACCTTCCGCAACTCGACCGGCTATCACCACCCCGACCAGAAGGTGACGGCGCGCGAGC
Organism: Methylobacterium sp.; assembly: GCA_021154065.1. Next base: position 7,044 of record JAJKJG010000304.1, on the reverse strand, counting down.
TCGCGCTCGTCGCCAACCACATCATCGAGACCTATCCGGACCTCTACAAGATCTTCGGCGAGCGCGAGTTCACCTGGAACAAGATCCGCCAGCAGAACCGCAACCCGCTGCTCAAGTTCGACATCGGCGCCGACGGGCTGAAGACCGGCTACATCGAGGAGTCTGGCTACGGCCTCGTCGCCTCGGCCGTCCAGCAGGGCCAGCGGCTGATCCTCTGCGTCATGGGGCTGAAGAGCGCTCGCGACCGCGAGAACGAGGCCCGCAAGCTCATCGAATGGGGTTTCCGCGCCTTCGAGGCGCGGCTGCTCTTCGACAAGGGCGACGTGATCGGCGAGGCCAAGGTCTTCGGCGGCAGCCGCGGCGCGGTCTCGCTCGTGGCGAAGAAGCCGGTGCGGCTGCTCTTCCCGCGCGGCACCGGCGAGCGGGTCGCGGCGCGCATCGTCTACACCGGCCCGCTGAAGCCGCCGGTCGCCGCCGGGGCCGAGGTCGCGCGCCTGCGGGTCACGCGCGGCGACGTGCAGGCGCTCGACCTGCCGCTCTATGCCGGCGAGGACGTCGGCCAGGGCGACCTGCAGCGGCGGGCCGTCGACGGGCTGTTCGAGTTCGGCACCGGGCTCGTGCGCCGCGCGTTCAGCCGCACGACGGGCGGATGACGGGCCGCTTCGTCACCTTCGAGGGCGGGGAGGGGGCAGGGAAATCGACCCAGATCGACCGTCTCGCACGCAGCCTTAAGGCGCGCGGCGTCGCCGTCGTCACGACGCGCGAGCCCGGCGGATCGGAGCGCGCCGAGCGCATCCGCAACGTCGTCCTGTCCGGCGGCGCAAAGTCGCTCGGCCGGCTCGCCGAGGCGCTGCTGTTCTCCGCCGCGCGGCGCGACCATCTCGAGGCGAAGATCCGCCCGGCGCTTGAGCGCGGCGCCTTCGTGCTCAGCGACCGCTTCGCCGATTCGACGCGCGCCTACCAGGGCAGCGACGGCGAGCTCGAGCCGAAGCTCCTGGCGAGCCTCGAGCGCATCATCGTCGACGCGACAAAGCCGGATCTGACCTTCATCCTCGACGTGCCGGCCAAGGTCGGGCTGTCCCGGGCCGCGGCGCGACGACGCGCGCTCGCCGAGGAGGTCGATCGTTTCGAGGCCGAGCACATCGGCTTCCACGAGCGCCTGCGCGAGGCTTTCCTGCGCATCGCCGCCGACGAGCCCGAGCGCTGCATCGTCGTCGATGCCTCGGCCCCGCCGGACGAGGTCGAAGAGCAGGTCTGGGCCGCCGTCGAGGAGCGCTTCGGGGCCGAGATCTCCGCCGCGGCGCCGGTCCGCAAAGCCCATGCCGGCTGACACCGATCTCCTCGAGCCGGACCAGCTCGCCGGCACGCCGCATCCGCGCGAGCAGACGGCGTTCTTCGGCCACGCCGAGGCCGAGGCGGCGTTCCTCGATGCGCTCGCCGCCGGGCGCCTTCACCACGCCTGGCTGATCGGCGGCCCGGAGGGGATCGGCAAGGCGACGCTCGCCTATCGGGTCGCGCGCTTCCTCCTCGCCGATGGCGGCGCGGCGCCGGCCGGCCGCACGACGCTCGCGGTCGACCCGCAACACCCGGCGGCGCGGCAGGTCGCGGCCCGCTCCCATCCCGATCTCGCGATCGTCCGGCGCGGCCTGCGCAAGGACGGCAAGGGCTATTCCCAGGAGATCGCCGTCGACCACGTCCGGCGCGCCCTCGACCTTTTCGCCTCGACGGCGGGGCAGGGCGGCTATCGCATCTGCATCGTCGACGCCGCCGACGACCTCAACCCCTCGAGCGGCAACGCGCTCCTCAAGGTCATCGAGGAGCCGCCGCCGCGCTCGATCTTCCTCGTCGTCAGCCACGCGCCGCAGCGGCTCCTGCCGACGATCCGCTCGCGCTGCCGCAAGCTGTGGCTGCGCCCCTTGGGCGACGCCGATCTCGCCGCCGTCATCGGCTCGCTCGGACCGCCGCTCGCCGACACGGCGGATGCCGATCTGACCCGCGTCATCGGCTTTGCCGAGGGCTCGGTCCGGCGAGCCGTCACGCTGCTCGACGAGAACAAATCCGGCATCGTCGCCGACACCAACGCCCTCCTCGACGAGCTTCCGCGGCTCGACATGAAGCGGGTCGTGCGGCTCGCCGAGAAGGTCTCGGCGCGGGGTACGGAAGGCGATCTGGAGCTTGCCCTCGACACCGCCATGGCCTGGGTGTCGAAGGGCCTCGAAGCCCGCGCCAACGCCGGCGCGGCGCGCCTTGCGCCTCTCGTGGAGGTATGTGAGAAGGTCACCCGCGCCGCACGCGAAGCCGAGCTCTACAACCTCGACAAACGGCCGGTGGTGATCTCGCTCTTCGGCGATCTCGCGGACGCGATCCGCCGAACGGGCTGACGGTCGAGCGGCCTTCGGGAGAATGGCCGGATGGCCGAGCGAGACAAGTTCTATCTCACGACGGCGATCTCCTATCCGAACGGGCCGCCGCATATCGGCCACGCCTACGAGGTGATCGCCTCGGACGCGATCGCGCGGTTCAAGCGCATCGACGGCTACGACGTGTTCTTCCTCACCGGCACCGACGAGCACGGCCTCAAGGTGCAGCAGACCGCGACCCGCGAGGGCAAATCGCCGAAGGCGTTCGTCGACGAGATGGCGGCAAAGTTCCGCGCCATGGGCGAGCGCCTGAATTGCTCCTTCGACCGCTTCATCCGCACGACCGACGCCGACCACCTCGCCTCGACGCAGGAGCTGTGGCGGCGGATGCAGGCGAACGGCGACATCTACCTGTCGAAATATACCGGCTGGTACTCCGTCCGCGACGAGGCCTATTACGACGAGGGCGAGCTGACGAAGGCGCCGGACGGGAGCTTGCGCGCCCCGACCGGGACGCCGGTCGAGTGGATCGAGGAGGAGAGCTACTTCTTCCGCCTCTCGGCCTACCAGGACCGGCTCCTCGCCCACTATGCCGACAACCCCGATTTCATCGGGCCGGAGACGCGCCGGAACGAGATCGTCAGCTTCGTCCGCGGCGGCCTGCAGGACCTCTCGATCAGCCGCACCACCTTCGACTGGGGCCTGCCCGTGCCGGGCGATCCGAAGCACGTGATGTATGTCTGGATCGACGCCCTCAACAACTACCTGACCGCGACCGGCTTCCCCGACGAGAGCTCGCCGCTGCGGCATTACTGGCCGGCCGACGTCCACGTCATCGGCAAGGACATCGTCCGCTTCCACACGGTCTATTGGCCGGCCTTCCTGATGTCGGCGGGCCTTGCCGTGCCGAAGCGCGTCTTCGGCCACGGCTTCTTGTTCAACCGCGGCGAGAAGATGTCGAAGTCCGTCGGCAACGTCATCGACCCGTTCGCGCTCGCCGACGCTTACGGCGTCGACCAGCTGCGCTACTTCTTCCTGCGCGAGGTGCCGTTCGGCCAGGACGGCAACTATTCGCACGAGGCGATCGTCACCCGCGTCAACGCCGATCTCGCGAACGATCTCGGCAACCTCGCCCAGCGCTCCCTGTCGATGATCGAGCGCAACTGCGGCGGCGCGGTGCCGCCGCCGGGCGCTCTGACCGACGCCGACGCGGCGCTTCTCGCGGCGGCGCGCGCCCTGCCGGAAAAGGCGCGGGCCGCGATGCGCGGCTTTGCCCTGCACACGGTGCTCGCCGACATCTGGGCGGTCGTCGCCGACGCGAACCGCTATTTCGCGTCGCAGGAACCCTGGGTGCTGCGCAAGCAGGATCCGGCCCGGATGGGAACCGTGCTTTACGTCACGGCCGAGCTGCTGCGCACCGTCGGCATCCTGGTCCAACCCTTCGTGCCGACGGCCGCGGCGAAGCTCCTCGATCTTCTCGGCGTCCAGCCAGAGGAGCGCCTGGTTGCCTATATCGGCCCGCCCCATGCGCTCTTGCCGGGTGTTAAGCTCATGAAACCCGAGCCGATTTTTCCGCGTTACGTCGAAACGGGCGAAGCTTGAGATTCCTCACCCGCGAAGCGGGGGAGGGGGACCATGCGAAGCATGGTGGAACGGGGCGATCCCAAGCGCGGTGCGTGGGCTTGCCCCCTGCACCGCCGGAGCCTCTCATCGGGTCGACCGAGGCCGGACCCGTTGGGCGGCCCTCCGCCCCGGTCGCTGCGCGACGGAGGAGGAATCACACGTGACAGCCCCCTGGTTCATGTTCGCGACCGGGATCGAGAACAGCTATCCGACCATCGACAACGGCCGCAAGCGCGTCGACGAGATGGAGAAATGCGGCCATTACAAGCACTGGCGGACCGATTTCGAGCTGCTGCAGGACCTCGACGTCCGCGTCCTCCGCTACGGCCCGCCGATCCACAAGACCTGGCTCGCGCCGGAGCGCTACGACTGGGGCTTCGCCGACCTCACCTTCGGCTACCTGAAGGAGATCGACGTCGCGCCGATCGTCGATCTCTGTCATTTCGGCGTGCCGGACTTCATCGGCGATTTCCAGAATCCCGACTTCCCCGAACTCTTCGCCGGCTACGCCCGCGCCTTCGCCGAGCGGTTTCCCTGGGTGCAGCTGTACACGCCGGTGAACGAGATGTTCATCTGCGCGCAGTTCTCGGCCGCCTATGGCTGGTGGAACGAGCAGCTGACCTCGGACCGCGGCTTCGTCACGGCGTTGAAGCACATCGTCCAGGCGAACTGCGCCGCCATGTGGGCGATCCTCGACGTGCGGCCGGACGCGATCTTCATCCAGAGCGAGTCGTCGGAGTACTTCCATGCCGAGGACCCGGCGGCGATCAAGCCGGCTGAGCTGATGAATTCCCGCCGTTTCCTGTCGCTCGACCTCAACTACGGCCGCCGCGTCGATTCCGAGATGTACGAGTACCTCATGGACAACGGCATGACGCGGGAGGAGTACCACTATTTCCTCGAGCGGCACCTGCGCCACCACTGCATCATGGGCAACGACTACTACGTCACGAACGAGCACCGGGTCGCTGCCGACGGCCGCACCTGGGGGGCCGGCGAGGTGTTCGGCTACGACGACATCACCCGTCAGTATTACGACCGTTACAAGCTGCCGGTGATGCACACCGAGACCAACATCAACGAGGGTCCGAACGGCGACGAGGCGGCGATCTGGCTGTGGAAGCAGTGGGCGAACGTGCTGCGCGTGCGCAATTGCGGCGTGCCGATCGTCGGCTTCACCTGGTATTCGCTCACCGACCAGGTCGACTGGGACACGGCGTTGCGCGAGGACAATGGCCGCGTGAACCCGCTCGGGCTCTACGACCTCGACCGCAACATCCGCAAGGTCGGCGAGGCCTACAAGAAGCTCATCGCCGACTGGAGCGAGGTGCTGCCGGCGCAGAGCGTGTGCCTCAACGTGCCGCTGATCCTGCCGAGCGAGTACGACGAGCCCTTCGCCCGCCGGCGCCGCGACTGGGCGCGGCGCTACCAGCGCCGACGCAGCCGGACAAAGACGGTGGTGCGGGCAAACGAGCCGGTCGAGCCCGCGGGGCCGCGGCGCTGAGAGTTCGCGCGGCGCTGAGGGTAGACGGCGGGCGTCCCGATCGGCTTTAAGGGCCGGTGACGCCGCGCGAACCCGTCATGCTGGTTGACAGCCACTGCCACCTGGATTTCCCGAAGCTATCCGGCCGCCTCGCCGATGTGCTCGCCGCGGCGAAAGCGGCCGGCGTCGGCCGGATAGTGACGATCTCGACACATGTGGCGCGGGCCGAGCGCTATCGCGCCCTGGCCGAGGCGCACGACGCGGTGTTCTGCACCGTCGGCACCCATCCCCACAACGCCGCCGAGGAGCCGGACGTGCCGGCAGCCGCGATCGTCGCGCTCGCGCGTCACCCGCGCTGCGTCGCGATCGGCGAGGCCGGGCTCGACTACCACTACGACAACAGTCCGCGCGACGTGCAGGCGAGGGTGTTCCGGACGCACATCGCCGCGGCGCGCGAGAGCGGCCTGCCTCTCGTCGTCCACGCCCGCGACGCCGACGACGACATGATCGAGATCTTTCGCGAGGAGACGGGGCAGGGCGCCTTCGACGCCGTGCTGCATTGCTTCTCCTCGGGGCGGCGCCTCGCCGAAATCGGCGTCGAGCTCGGCTTCTACGTTTCGTTCTCGGGCATCGTCACCTTCAAGCGCTCGGACGCGCTGCGTGAGATCGCCCGCGCCGTTCCCCGCGAGCGCCTGCTCGTCGAGACCGATGCGCCCTACCTCGCGCCCGAGCCGCATCGCGGCCGTCCGAACGAGCCGGCCTATGTGGCGCACACGGCGCGGGTGCTGGCCGATGTCGTCGGCCTCGAATTCGACGCGCTGGCGGAGCTGACGACCGCGAACTTCTACCGCCTGTTCCGTAAGGCGGCGGCGGCGGATGGGGTCGCGGCCGGGACCGCTGCGGCATGACGCTCACCGTGACGATCCTCGGCTGCGGCTCCTCCGGCGGCGTGCCGCGCGTCGGCTCGGGCTGGGGCGCCTGCGATCCGCAAAACCCGAAGAACCGGCGCCGGCGCTGCTCGATCCTCGTCGAGCGCACCGGCCCCGGCGGCACGACATCGGTCCTCGTCGACACCTCGCCGGATCTGCGCGATCAACTCCTCGACGCCGGTGTCCGCCGCCTCGACGCGGTGCTTTTCACGCACGATCATGCCGACCACACGCACGGCATCGACGACCTTCGGCCGCTCGTCATCCACATGCGCCGCCGTATCCCGGCCTATGCCGATGCGGCGACGAGCCGCGTGCTGCACGAGCGCTTCGGCTACTGCTTCAAGACGCCGCCCGGCAGCCAATACCCGCCGATCCTCGACGAGCACCGGATCGGCGCCGGCCGGGCGGTGACGGTCGACGGCCCGGGAGGCCCGGTGACCGGCACGCCGTTCGAGATGATCCATGGTGGCGGCAAGGCGCTTGGCCTGCGGTTCGGCTACCTCGCGTACGCGAGCGACGTCAGTGCCATGCCGGACGAGAGTCTCTGGGCGCTCGAGGATCTCGACGTGCTGATCCTCGACGCGCTCCGCTACACGCCGCATCCGACCCATTTCTCGGTCTCCGAGGCGCTGGCGCTCATCGCGCG
>JAJKJG010000303.1 GCA_021154065.1 Methylobacterium sp. | reverse complement strand
GGCAGAACCAAGGACGGCGAATACACACAGGCCGTCAACCTCGCCAAGGACGCGATGCTCGGCTCCGGCTATAACTCGGTGATGCAAAGCGATGCGGTCAAGACCGGGTGGGCGCCGTGGGGCGATGTCGATGCCATCCTCAAGATGTGGGATAAGGCGACCTACATCGGCACCGTCGTGCCCTCGCTCTACCAGCCCTGGCACTTCCCCTGGACCGATCAGCTCAACATCGAGGTCCAGAAGTGCCTGACCGGCCAGATCACCGCCGACCAGTGCTGCGACAACCTGATCAAGGGAATAGCCGACGCCAAGCGGAAGACATGACGAGGCCTGCGCCCGCGCGGAAGTAGCACATGGCTCTTCTCGCGCCCGAGAGCCTCGGCGATGCAAACAGGGCCGGCAAGGACGCCCGCCGCGGCACCGGCGAGCTGTCGCGGGGCGCGCTCGGGGTCGCGATGAACCTGCCGACGATCGGCCTGCTGCTCCTGGTGCTCGCCTATCCGGTCGTCTACGCGGGCTATCTCTCGCTCCACCAGGTCGGCATCGCGCAGCTGAGGCGGGGCGTCTTCCCGTGGAACAACGGCGACAACTACGCGCGCCTGCTCGAGGATCCGCTGTTCGCGCTGGCGCTCAAGAACACCATCCTTTTCACGCTGCTGGTCGTGGGGGTCGAGGTCGTTCTCGCGATCGCCATCGCGCTGCTCCTCAACCAGGCAAGCCTGTGGACCTCGCGCCTCGCCCGGCTGCTGATCCTCATTCCCTATGGCGTGCCGCCGATCACCAACGGCCTCATCTGGTCCTTCATGTACAGCTTTCAGTTCGGTTTCCTGAATCGTGTGCTGTTCTCGTCGGGACTGATCAATGAACCGGTGAATTGGGCCGGCAACCCCAACACCGCGCTCTATGCCGTTGCCGTCGCCTACATCTGGCGCACGCTGCCGTTCGCGGTCCTGATCGTCCATGCCGCCCTGCAGGGCATTCCGCGCGAGCTCCACGAGGCGGCGACCGTCGACGGCGCGAGCGCGTGGCAGCGCTTCCGGTCGATCACGCTGCCGCTGCTGATGCCGGTCATCATCATCATCCTGATTCTCAGGACCTCGTTTGCGTTCGCGGTGTTCGAGGAGATCCTGGCGATCACGCAGGGCGGGCCGGGCGACGCCTCGTACGTCGCCGCCTGGTACACCTACAAGCTCACCTTCTCCCCGCCCAACAACATCGGGATGGGCGCCGCCTCCGCCTATGTGCTGGCGCTCCTCGTCGGCCTTTTCGCGATTGCCTATGTCCGGCTCCTCTATCGGCGGATCGCGTAACCATGGAGCCAAGAGGGCTGCCCCGTCTGCTGATGCACCTCGCCAACGGCCTGGTGATCCTGTTCATCATGCTGCCGATCGTCGCCGTCGTGCTCGGCAGCCTGCAACCCGAGAGGACGCTGCAAGGAGAGTCGCGGCGCGTCATCCCCTCCGAGTGGACGCTCGACAACTTCACGGTCATCCTCACCCAGGGTCAGCAGAAGGGCCGGATCTTCGAGCAGGCGACCTATCTCCCCGACAACATCAAGAGCTTCTACCGGGCCTTCGCCAACTCGCTCATCGTCGCGCTCGGCGTGACCTTGCTGACGGTCGGGTTCGGTGCGCTGTCGGCCTATACCGTCGCGCGCCTGGAGCTGCGTTGGGCGCTCTGGCTGATGCAGGCGAATGTCGTGGCGCGGTTTCTGCCGGCGATCGTGCTCATGATTCCGCTCTACGTCGTCGTGCGCTCGCTCGGGCAGCTCAACACGCTGCACGCCGTCGTCCTGACCGAGACCGGCTTCCTCTTGCCCTATGCCATCGTGATCCTGGTGCCGTTCTTCGCCAACATACCGGCCGATCTCGAGGACGCGGCGCGGATCGACGGCTGCACGCATTTCCAGGCGTTCTGGCGGATCATATTGCCGCTGTCGGCGCCGGGGCTTGCCGCCTGTGCCGTGATCATGTTCATCATCTCCTGGCACGAGCTGCTGATCCCCCTGATCCTCAACTCGCGGCCGGAATTCATGACGCTGCCTGTGATCGTCGCCAGCCTCGTCGGCGACGTGCATGTGTTCTTCAACCTGCTGATGGCGATCTGCCTCCTGTCCCTGCTGCCGACCGTGATCCTCGTCGCGTTGCTGCAGCGCTATGTGGTCGAGGGGCTCGCCGCGGGCGCGGTCAAGGGGTGAAGGCGCCGGCTTCGACCTCGGTCTAAAGCCGCGGCGGCTCGATGCCGGCATTCGCCGCTGCCGCGAGCAGGACGGCGGTGATGTCCTTGCCACCGAGCCCGTGGCCGGTGCGCGCCTCGGCCAAACAATCCCGCGCCGCCGCGCCTGTCGGGACCGGCACCCCCGCTTGCGCCGCCGCGCTCACCCCGATCGAGAGGTCCTTATAGGCAAGATCGACCGCGAATCCCGGCTCGACGTCGCCCTTGAGCACCTTGGTCGGCCAATAGGTCTTGAGATGGTCGTTGCTCGCCAGCGAGTTCGTGATCACCTCGTACATCGTCGCCGCCGAAAGCCCGAGCTTGCTGCCGAGCGTTAGCGCTTCCGCCGAGAGCTGGCACGTCGCCATGGCGAGAAAATTGTTGACGATCTTCATGGAGATGCCGCTGCCCTGCGGTCCGCAATGGATGATCTTGTTGCCCATCGCTTCAAGGATCGGGCGCGCACGCTCGAGATCGCCGGCCGCGGCGCCGACCATGAACAGGCTCTCGCCGCGCTCGGCGTGGGCCGGCGAGCGTCCGACGGCGGCGTCGACGAAACGAATGCCCTTGTCGGCGAGCACGGCGCCGAAGGAGCGGCTTGCCGCCGGATCGATGGTGCTCATGTCGATCATCATCATCCCGGCGCGGCCGGTCTCCAGGAGCCCTCCCGGGCCGCTGACCACGCCGGCGACGTCGGGGGTATTCGGCAGCATGGTGATGACGACGTCCGCGGTCGGGATCAGCGCGGCGAGGCTGCTGGCGCGGCTGGCCCCTCTCTCGACCAGCACCGCGATATGAGCCGCATCCGTATCGAAAGCCGCGACGTCAAATCCCTTGCGGACGAGCGACGTCGCCATGGGCCGGCCCATGCTGCCGAGCCCGATAAAGCCGATCCGTTCGCGTTGCATGGCCATGACCGTCCTCGAGAGCGCGCGTCGGGAGCTTCCGTAACGAGGGATAGAGCATGACGGAATGGGGATCGAACGCGCCGCAGCCGTATCTTTCATTACGGCACAGGCTTGCGCAACGAGGCCGGCTGGTCCTCCTGGCTCGCTCACGCTAGAGGCTCGTCCGGCCGTGGGCTCGCGGCCGCGCGCGCTTGGGAGAGGGCGAATGGGTCTGAGGATCGCGGTCGGCGGGTTCATGCACGAGACTAATACTTTCGTCGCGAAACCGACGACCTGGAACGACTTCGTGGAGGCCGGGCCGTGGCCGACGCTGACCATCGGCGAAGGCGTGCTTTCGACCTTCCGGGGCATCAATCTCGCGATCGCCTATTTCATGGATGCGGCCGAGAAGGCCGGGCACGTCATGGTCCCGCTCGCCTGGGGCGGGGCGATGCCGGGCGGCAAGGTCGCGCGCGACGCCTTCGAGCGCATGGCCGGGATCATGGTCGACGGGCTGCGCCGCGAGCGCCCGGACGCGGTCTTCCTCGAGCTGCACGGCGCGATGGTGGCGGAACACCACGACGACGGCGAGGGCGAGCTGCTCGCCCGCGTGCGCGACACCGTCGGCTCCGACGTGCCGATCCTGATGTCGCTCGACCTGCACGCCAACGTCTCGCCGGCGATGGTCGCGGCGGCGGACTTCATTTCCTCCTACCGCACCTATCCCCATGTCGACTGGGGCGCCTCCGGCGGACGCTGCGCCGAATGGCTCGACCGCGTGCTCGCCTGGAAGCGGCCGGCGCGCGCGCTCCGGCAGGCGCCGTTCCTCGTGCCGGTCACCACCGGCTGCACCTATGTCGAGCCGGCGAAGGAGCTCTACGAGGAACTGAAGCGCATCGAGGCGGAGACCGGCGTGCATCTCTCCCTCAACATGGGCTTCCCGCCGGCCGACATCCGCGACGTCGGCCCGAGCGTCACGGCCTATGACGCGGATCAGCCGGCGGTCGACGCCGCCGCCGATCGTCTGTTCGCGGCGCTCGTCGCGGCCGAGCCGGGCTTTGCCGCCCATCGCCCGCTGCCGGTCGATGACGCCGTGGGCGAGGCCCTTCGCGTCGCAGGAACCGCGACGCGACCGGTCGTTCTCGCCGACACGCAGGACAATCCCGGCGCCGGCGCGCCCTCGAATACGACCGGCCTTATCGCCGAACTCCTGCGCCAGGGCGCCGAACGGGCAATCGTTGGCATCGTGCACGACCCGGCCGCGGCCGCGGCCGCGCATGCGGCGGGCCTCGGCGGAAGCCTCGCCACCCTCGGCGGGAGCGGGGAGGGGCCCGGCCAGGAGCCGCTTGCCGGCCCGTGGCGCGTCGCCGCTTTGAGCGACGGGCGCTTCCGCGGCACCTCGCCGATGCTGCGCGCCGCCGTCGCGACGCTCGGACCGGCGGCGCTCCTCGCCAAGGACGGCGTCGAGGTGCTGGTCGCGACGATCCGCCAGCAGCCGATCCACAAGGAGACGTTCTCGCATCTCGGCGTCGACCTCGCGTCCCGCGCCGTCATCGGGCTGAAGAGCTCGGTGCATTTCCGCTCCGGTTTCCAGGACATCGCCGAGAAGGTGATCGTCTGCCTCGCCCCGGGCGTGAATCCCGAGGACCCGGCGAGCTTCGCGTTCCGCAACATCCGCCCCGGGGTGCGGCTGCGCCCGAACGGTGAGGGTCACAGCTTCACGCCCTCGATGTAGCCGCGGTTCCAGGTCGGGCTCATCAGGATCTCGTTCATGCACACGGTCACAGGCAGGCGTGCGACGAAGAGGATGGTCTCGGCGAGGTCCTCCGATTGCAGCATGCGCGCCTTGTCCTCGACCGTCACCGGCACCGGGCGCTTGTCGAGGATCGGGGTCGCGACCTCGCCGGGGCAGATGCAGCACGAGCGGATGCCGTGCCGGCACTCCTCCTGGTTCAGGCTCTCGCTGAGCGCCACGAGCCCGTGCTTCGCCGCCGAGTAGGCGGGCCCCGTGAGCCGCGACACGTAGCGCCCGGCCCAGGACGAGATGTGGATGATGAGCCCGCCTTTTTGCGTCCGCATCATCGGCAGCACCGCCGCGGAGGCGTAGAACGGACCCGAGAGGTCGGCCTCGACGACGGTGTCGAAGCCCTCCGGATCGACCTCGCCCCAGCTGCGGTTCTTGACGTTGAAGCCGGCGCTGTTGACGAGGATGTCGCAGCGGCCGAACTCCTCCTCGATGCGCTTCGCCACCGCCCGCACCTGCGTTGCGTCGCGCATGTCCGCCGGCTGGACAAGCGCCGTGCCGCCGGCGGCGCGGATCATGCCGGCGGTCTCCTCCAGCGGCTCGGTTCGCCGCCCGCTCAGGACCAGCCTCGCGCCGGCCTTGGCGAGAGCGACCGCTCCGGCCTGACCGATGCCGGAGCCCGCTCCGGTAACCCAGGCGACCTCGTCGGTGATCGAACGGAACATGTTTCCTCCGGTGTTTTGTGCGCGGCAACTTCGCGCCTCCTGGCGGGCTTGTGAAGGCTCGCCCGGCTTGCACCGGCCGGAGGAAACCGCATCCTGCGGGGAGTTCGCCCGAGGGATTGCGATGCGCCGCCTGATGCTCCTCCGCCACGGCAAGGCAACGTCTCCGGACGCGACGAAGGACATGGACCGCCCGCTCGCGGCGCGCGGTCGCGAGGCCGTGCCCCGGATTGCGGCGCATCTTGCCGATGAGCAGCTCTTTCCCGACCTCGCCCTCGTCTCCCCGGCGCAGCGCGCGCGCGAGACCTGGGAGCTTGTCGAGCCTGCACTCGGCCCAGTGCCGGCGCGCTTCGAGCCGCCGATCTACGAGGCGCCGCCCGAGCGCCTGCTCGCCGTAATCCGCGGGGTTGAGCCGGCGGTCCGCACGCTTCTCCTCGTCGGCCACAATCCCGGCTTCGAGGACCTGGCGAGACTCCTCGTCGGCCACGGCGACCGTTACGCCTTCGCCCGCATGCCGAAGAAATATCCGACCGCCGGCCTCGCCGTGATCGATCTCGACATCGAGGATTGGGCAGCCGTGAAGCCGGGCCTCGGCCGCCTCGACCGGTTCGTCACGCCGAAATCGCTTGGGCAGGACGAAGACGATTGAGCGGCTGAACCGATCGCCCGGCGGTTCGTTCTCGACCCGTGCAACGCCGCGCCGCAAGGAGTATGGTTTTTTCACGCCGACCAGGTGACTGCCGTGATCGAGTTCCTTCTCGCGCCGCTCGCGCTCGTGCTTGCGAGCGGACCGACCTTCGAGCGCGCGCTTGCGGCCGCAGCCGAGCTGCGGCTTCGCGCCGGCGTGGCCGTGGAGCGTGCGGCCGAGCCGCCGCACGCGACCTATCTCGCGGCCGATCGCGCCGTCAGCAACTGGCGCGCCGAGGCGCTGCACGACCTGCAGCCGCGGCCCGTCTCGGCGATGGCGGTGCTGCTCAATGTCGAGCGGCCGGTCGTCACCCGCTGCGTCAAGCTCAACAACTATTGGTGCATCAAGCGGGCGCGCTGGAACGGCGAGATCGGCCACGACGACGAGGGCCATGTCGGCTTCGCCAGCGCCGACCAGGGCGCGGACGCGGCGGTGACGCTGCTGCGCCGCTACTACCTCGACTTCGGCCGCAAATCCGCGCTCGACATCGTCCGGCGCTGGGCGCCGGCGGAGTGCCGCGGCGGGCCGTCGCTCTCGCTCTCGGTTCTCGCGGTGAGGGGCATCGGGCAGACGCTGCGGGCGCGCTGGCTTGCGGCCCAGCGGGCAGGGACCGCAAAGCCCGCGCCCGTCCGGGTCGCTGCGGCGGGCAAGAAGGCGGCGAGCGTCAGGGCGGCGGCGCGGCCTGCCACCGGCCCGCGCGTATCCGTCGTTCCGCTGCGCCCGCTTCCGAGCTTCCGGGTGCCCGACATCGCGGTCGGCCTCGGCGAGCGCCGGGTCACGACCGTCTCGGCCGCGCTCGCGCCTGCGCCCCGGCGCCGTCAGCCAACCCCAGCCTCGGTCGCCGCGGCGACCCGCGCGAAGGATGCACCGGCGGCGCGGCCGCTGCAGCTCGCCCCGCCGAAGCGCACAGCTCCCGCCGCGGTTCAGATCGCGAGCGCAACGCCGAAGCCGGCGCCGGCGGCGTCCTGCACGCCCGATGAGGGCCGCATCCGCAACTACGCGGCCAGGATGGTGCAGGGCCTCGACCTCGGCCCGGGCGACGACCTCAAGCTCTTCGCCCCGGACGGCACGCCGCTGCCGAACCTGCCGCGCGTGATGCTGGCGATGTCCTCGGTCGAGCTCGGGGTGTTGAGGGCCAGCATGGAGCTGATCGAGGCGGCGATCGGCCGCGCGGCGCCCCGTCAGCAGGCGAGCGCGGCGCTCGACCGCGCCGAGCCGGAGCTGCCCGCACCCTGATCGGCGCCGCTTGCGCGCGCGCTCCGGCGCGCCCACCTTGGCCGGAATGTCCTTTCGCGTTCTCTCCTTCGAAAGTCCCGCCTCGTGTCCTTCCTGACCGGCATCGCCGCACGCGCCGGCGCGACGGCGCAGACGCTTTGGGATGCGGGCAGCCAGCTCCTGCAGCCCACGCTTCGGCTCGGCGTCACCGGCCTTGCGCGCTCCGGCAAGACCGTGTTCACGACCGCGCTCGTGCATCACCTCGTCGAGGGCCACGCGCTGCCGGCGCTGAGGGCCTCGGCGCAGGGCCGCATTCGCCGCGCGCGCCTCGACCACCAGCCCGACGACGTCGTGCCGCGCTTCCCCTACGAGGAGCACGTCGCGGCGCTCGTGAAGGAGCGGCGCTGGCCGCGCTCGACCGAGCGCATCGGCGAGCTTCGGCTCGACATCGAATACGAGCGCGCGGCGGGCTGGCGGCAGGGACCGGCGACCCTCTCGCTCGACATCGTCGACTATCCGGGCGAGTGGCTGCTCGACCTCGCGCTCATCGACGCCGATTACCGCGACTGGTCGCGGCGCACGATCGAGGCGAGCGGCAGGCCGGCGCGCGCCGCGCTCGCCGCGCCTTGGCACGAGAGCCTCGCCGCCCTCGATCCGGCGGGATCGGCCGACGAGATGGTGGCGGAGCGCGCGAGCGAGGCATTCAAGACCTATCTCGCGGCGCTGCGCGCCGGACCAGAGGCGGTCGCGACGACGCCGCCGGGGCGCTTCCTGATGCCGGGCGATCTCGCCGGCTCGCAGGCGCTGACCTTCGCGCCGCTCGAGCTTTCGCCCGACCGGCCGAGCGCGCCGAAGACGCTTGCGGCGCTGATGGAGCGGCGCTTCGAAGCCTACAAGACGCATGTCGTGCGACCGTTCTTCCGCGATCACTTCCAGCGCATCGACCGGCAAATCGTGCTCGTCGACGTGCTCGCGGCCGTAGACGCAGGCCCCGCCGCGCTCGCTGAGCTCGAGGAGGCGCTCGACCAGGTGCTGTTGACCTTCCGTACCGGCCGATCGTCCTTCTTCGCGCATCTGTTCTCGCCTCGCGCCGACCGCGTGCTCTTCGCCGCGACGAAGGCGGATCACGTCCATCACACGAGCCACGATCGACTCGAGGCGCTGCTGCGCCTCCTCGTCGCGCGCGCCACGCGCCGGACCGAAGCCGCCGGCGCGCGCGTCGGCACGGTGGCGCTCGCCTCGGTGCGCGCGACCCGCGAGACGAGCGTGCGCGAGGGTTGGGATACGCTCCAGGCCGTCGCCGGAACGCCGGAGCCGGGCGAGCGCGTCGGCGGCGAGATCTTCGACGGCAAGGCCGAGGCCGCGGTCTTCCCGGGCGAGCTGCCGGAGCGCCCCGAGGAGGTGCTCGAAGGCGCCGTTCCGCCGGGCTCGCTGCGATTCCCGCGCTTCCGGCCGCCGAAGCTCGCCGTCGACGCGCTTGGGCGCAGCGGGCGCCTGCCGCATATCCGGCTCGATCGGGCGCTCGAGTTCCTGATCGGGGACTATCTCTCATGACGCGTCAGCCCCGCGCCTTCCGGCTCGACGACCCGGACGTCGTGACCATCCGCGCCGACGAGCCCGCGCCCGAGCGCCGCGGCGCCGTCGTCGTCACCGAGGAGCCGATGGAGGCGATCGAGGCCGCCGACGGGGCGCTCGTGCCGCTGGCGCCGCGGCGCGGCCTGTCCTGGGTCGGCGTGCTCATGTCCGCCCTCGGCGGCCTCGTGACGCTCGCGCTCGGGCTCGGGCTCGAGCGGCTCATCGTCGACCTGTTCGTCGCCTCGCCGGTTCTCGGCTGGGTCGCGCTCGGGCTTGCGCTCGTCGCCCTCGTCGCCTTCCTTGCCGTCGTCGTCCGCGAGATCGCCGGCATGTTTCGCGAGCGGCGGATCGAGAAGCTGCGCGAGGCGGCGATCGACGCCATCGCGGTGAAGGACCACGAGGCGGCAAAGCGCGTCGTGCGCGACCTCATCACCCTCTATGGCGAGCGCACCCACACGGCCGCCGGCCGCAAGCGCCTGACGGCGTGGGCCGACGAGATCATCGAGGCCGACGACCGCATCGCCTTGGCCGAGCGCGAGCTCGTCGCACCGCTCGACCTTGCGGCGAAGCGCGCCGTCGCCGGTGCGGCAAAGCAGGTCTCGGTCGTAACCGCGATCTCGCCGCGCGCCATCGTCGACGTCGCCTTCGTGATCTTCGCCGCGGTGCGGCTGCTGCGTCGGATCTCGATGATCTATGGCGGCCGCCCGGGCCTCCTCGGCTTCCTGCGCCTCGCTCGCGCGGCCTTCGGCCATCTCGCCGTGACCGGCGGGGTCGCGGTCGGCGACAGCATCGTGCAGCAGGTGCTTGGTCTCGGCCTTGCGGCGCGAATCTCGGCGAAGCTCGGCGAGGGCGTGCTCAACGGCCTCATGACCGCCCGCTTCGGCCTGGCGGCGATCGCGGTCTGCCGCCCGCTGCCTTTCCTGCGCGAGGAGCCGCCGCGGCTCGGCGACGTCGCCGGCGAGCTGTTGACGAGCGCGGGGGCGGAGGCGCCGGGCCGTTAGGTCATTCCCACCTCTGTTCGGCGCATGGCTGTGCCGCCGCGCGGGCGGGCGGGCCGTCGGGCTGTGGGGCTATCGCCGAAGTCGAGGGGCGTGGGACGCCGAACGACTCATATTTTAGTTTTGGAGCCTTTCGGCGTCCCCGCGGTTCGCTCCGGCGCTGCCCTTTCGGGCCTCACCCTTGCTCCCCGCGTCCGGATCGCTCCGGAACGTTCGGCGTTCT
>JAJKJG010000302.1 GCA_021154065.1 Methylobacterium sp. | reverse complement strand
TCCCGCCGGCCGCCCAATCGCGCACGCTGCGGCCGGCGATGACGCGGTCAGGCGCGATGTCCAGAAGCGGCACGAGCACGAAGGCGCGCTCAGTGAGACGCGGATGCGGGATCGTCAGCCCCGGCTCGTCGATGACGCGGTCGTCGTAAGCCAGGATGTCGATGTCGATCACGCGCGGACCCCAGCGCTCGCGGCGTTCCCGTCCAAGCTGGGTCTCGATCCGTTGGATCGCATCCAAAAGGCCGCGCGGCGCGAGCGCGGTCTCTCCGGCGGCGCAGGCGTTCACGAAGTCGGGCTGATCCGTCTTGCCCCAGGCTGGGGTGCGGTAGAAAGGCGAGCGCGCCGTGATGCGCACGCCCCCGGCCTCAAGCCGCCGCAGCGCGGCCTCAATGGCGGCGGTCGCATCGCCGAGGTTGCCGCCAAAGCCGAGCAGAACGTCAGCCACGCGCCCGCTCGACCGCAACCGCCACGTGCTTGAACACCGCGTCGATGGCGGCTGAGGGTTTTCGGACCTCGACCATCACGCGCTCCACAAGCGGAAAGGTTTTGAGCACCGCGCTCGCCACGGCCTCGGCCGCCGCCTCGATCAGATAGAACCGCTTTTCCGTGAGGGCTTCCGTCACGGTTTTGGTCAGCGCGTCGTAGCAGACGGTTTGGGCGTAGTCGTCGCTCCGGCCCGCCGGGCGCAGGTCGAGATGCGCGACCACGTCGACCACGAAGCGTTGTCCGAGCCGTTTCTCCTCCGGCAGGACGCCGTGGCGGGCGAAGACCTGGAGCCCCTTGAGGATGATGCGGTCGCTCACGCGGCCCTCCGGATGGCGTCGAGCACGCGCAGGGCCTGAACGGTCGCGGCCACGTCGTGCACCCGCACGATGTCGGCCCCATGAAGCGCGCCGTACGCGTTGGCCGCGAGGGTGCCCGGCCCGCGCTCGGCGGGCGGCGGCGGCGGCTCGAACAGCCGCCCGATGAACGATTTGCGCGAGACGCCGAGCAGGACCGGGAACCCGAGCGCCTTCAGCCGCCCCAGCGCCGCCAACGCCCGAAAACTCTGCTCCGGGGTCTTGCCGAAACCGATGCCGGGGTCGAGAACGATGCGGTTCTCTGGCACGCCCGCCGCGACGGCGATGCGGACCGAGCGGTCGAGGAAACCTAAAATGTCCGCGACGATGTCGATCGCAGGATCGATGCGCTCGCGGTTGTGCATCAGGATCGCCGCCGCGCCGGTCTCGGCCGCGACGTGGGCGATGGCCGGATCGCGCTGAAAGCCCCATACGTCATTGACGATCGACGCGCCCGCCGCCACGGCGCGGCGCGCTACGTCGGCCTTCCAGGTGTCGATCGATACCGGCGGCAAGGCGACTTCGCAGTGCGACAGCGCAGCCAGCACGGGCGCGACCCGCGCCCATTCGTCTTCGGCTGCGACGCTGACATGGCCGGGGCGGGTCGATTCGCCGCCGATGTCGAGGATGTCGGCTCCCTCCGCCGCCATTCGCCGCGCACCCGCCACGGCGTCCTCGGCTCGGGCGTGGACGCCGCCGTCGGAAAACGAATCCGGCGTCACGTTGACGATGCCCATCACGAGGGTGCGCGCACCCAGCGTCAGCGTTCCGACGCCATGGGGGAGAGGTCTTGCGGACGGCATGGGCGCGGCATGGTCCTGACGCGCGCAACTGTCAACCGCATCTGCTCTTCGCAAGGGAATCGAGCGGCCAGGGATTCGTGGAACACGGGGGGCGCCCTACCCCTCCATCGCCAGAAGGCTTGCGTTGCCGCCGGCCGCGGCGGTGTTGATCGTCACGGTCTGCTCGGTGGCGAAGCGCAGGAGATAATGCGGCCCGCCGGCCTTCGGCCCCGTGCCGGACAGGCCATGCCCGCCGAACGGCTGCACGCCGACCACCGCGCCGATCATATTGCGGTTCACGTACACGTTGCCGACCGGCAGCCGCTCCACGACGCGCTCGACCATGTCGTCGATGCGCGAGTGGACGCCGAGCGTCAGGCCGTAGCCCGTGCCCGCGATCGCTTTGAGAATCTGGTCAAGCCGGTCGGCGCGATAGCGGACCACATGCAGGATCGGGCCGAACACTTCTTCCGCGAGCGCCTCGGGTTTTTCCAGTTCGAAGACGTGCGGGGCGACGAACAGGCTTTGTTCCCCGCCTCGGAAGGGCGAGACTTTCTCTCCCAGGGGGAGGGGTCGAGCGCCGCCGGAGGCGGCGACCGGGTGAGGCGCGAGCCCGTGCAGAACGGATCGCGTGGCCGACGAGCCCTCTCCGGAAAAGTCTCTCCGCTCACCCGGACGGCTGCCGCTGTCTCGGCCTCTCCCCTCGGGAGAGGTGGGCGCGCGCGGCGGAGCCTCGCCTGCATATCGCACCACGGCCTCGCGCCGCATCCGGGCGATGTGCGCCTTGAGCCGGGCCTTCGCCTCGGCGTCGATCACCGGGCCGACGTGAGTCGAGGGCTCGCGCGGGTCGCCGAGCTTCAGTTCGCGGGCCGCGCCCACGATCATGGCGATCATGCGGTGGGCCACGTCCTCCTGGACGCAGAGCAGCCGCAGGGCCGAGCAGCGCTGGCCGGCGGAGCGGAAGGCGGAGGCCGCCACATCGTCGGCAACCTGCTCGGGCAGCGCCGTCGCGTCCACGATCATGGCGTTGACGCCCCCGGTCTCGGCGATGAACGGCACGATCGGCCCGTCCTTGGCGGCGAGCGCCCGGTTGATGAGCCGCGCGACCTCGGTCGAGCCGGTGAAGACGACGCCGGCCGCGTCCGGGTGCTCGACGAGGCGCGCGCCGACGCGGCCGTCGCCCGGCGCGAGATGGAGCGCGGACGCCGGCACGCCCGCCTCGTGCAGGAGGCGCACGGCCTCGGCGGCGATCAGAGGCGTCTGCTCGGCGGGCTTCGCCACGACGGCATTGCCGGCCATGAGCGCCGCCGCGACCTGCCCCAAAAAGATCGCGAGCGGGAAGTTCCAGGGCGAGACGGCGACGAAGACGCCCCGCCCGCGTAGGCGCAAGACATTGGTCTCGCCGGTCGGGCCGGGCATGCGCCGGCCCTCCCCGAACAGCGCGCGGCCGTGCGCGGCGTAGTAGCGGCAGAAGTCCACGGCTTCGCGGACTTCGGAGAGGGCGTCGTCGAGGGTCTTGCCGCCCTCGACTTGCAGCAGATGGATGGGCCGTCCGCGCCGAGCCTCCAAGAGGTCGGCGGCGCGCTCCAGGGCGGCGGCGCGGCGCTCGGCCGGCGTGCGGTCCCAGGCGGGAAAGCCCGCGCGGGCCGCCGCCATCGCCCGGTCGGCGGTTTCGGGCGACGCCTCCCAGACTTGGCCGATGACCGCGCCGTCGATCGGGCTTGCGACAGCGCGCTCCGGCCCTGCGCCCCGCTTGCCGTCGATGATGGGCGCGGCCCAGGCTTCCCCTCCCTGGAGCTGGTGAGAGGGCGGCGATGCGCCGGTCTCGATCTCCCGGAGCAATCCGCGCAAGGCGGCGCGGCAGCCGAACTCGACGCCGCGCGAATTCGGGCGCTCCGGCGCATAAAGGCCGCGCGGCAGGGGCAGGTTGGGATGGCGCGCCGCCTGCGGCGTGCCGATGACCGCGGCCGGGCGCTTCAGAAGCGTTTCGACGGGGACGGACGGGTCCGCCGCCAACGAGACGAACGACGAGTTGGCTCCGTTTTCCAGAAGCCGGCGCACCAGATAGGCGAGGAGGTCGCGATGCCCGCCGACGGGCGCGTAGACGCGGCAGGCCGCGTCCGGATGGGCCTTGACCAGCGCGCCGTAGAGCGCTTCGCCCATGCCGTGCAGGCGCTG
Source organism: Methylobacterium sp. (assembly GCA_021154065.1). The sequence continues at coordinate 2,431 of JAJKJG010000302.1, read as the reverse complement.
GAACTCGTAATCCTGGACCCCGCCCGCCCGCTCCACAATGGAGGCGACGGTCAGCGCGTTGTGGGTCGCGAACTGCGGGAACAGGCGCGGACGCAGGCCCAGCAGCTTGTCGGCGCAGGCCAGGTAGTTGAGGTCCGTCATCGCCTTGCGGGTGAAGACAGGGTAGTCGTCGAGCCCGCGCTCCTGGGCGCGCTTGACCTCGGTGTCCCAATACGCGCCCTTGACGAGACGCACCATGAGACGGCGGTTGAGCCGCCCGGCGAGGTCCGCCAGAAAATCGATCACGGCGGGCGCGCGCTTCTGGTAGGCCTGGACCGCGAGCCCGAAGCCGCCCCAGCCGGCCAGCGACGGAGCGGCGAGTGCGGCGGCGATCACGTCGAGCGACAGTTCGAGGCGGTCCGCCTCCTCGGCGTCGACGGTGAAATTCAGGTCATAAGTCTTGGCGGCCGCGGCGAGTTCGATGACGCGCGGCACGAGTTCGCGCATGACGCGCGCGCGGCTCACCGCCTCGTAGCGGGGGTGGAGGGCTGAGAGCTTGACCGAGATGCCGGGCCGGTCGGGCAGGGGGGCGTCGCCGGCCGACCGGCCGATGGCCTCAATGGCTCCGGCGTAGGCGTCGAAGTAGGGCGCCGCGTCCGCGGCCGTGCGCGCGCCCTCGCCCAGCATGTCGAAGGAGTAGCGGTCGAGCCGCCCAGCGCCGGCGTGGGCGCGGCGGAGCGCGTCCGCGATCGTCTGGCCGAGCACGAAATGGTTGCCCATGACGCGCATGGCCTGACGGGCGGCGGCGCGCAAGGCCGGCACGCCGAGGCGTTTGGCGAGCGTTTCCAAGAGGCCCTCGGGCGTCTCGCCCGGCTGGATGATCCGCGCCGAGACGCCAAGCGCCCAGGCGGAGGCGTTGACGAGAAAAGCGTCCGACGTCGCGGCATGGTGGACGAAGTCCCCCTGGCCGAGCTTGTCCTCGATCAGCCAGTCGGCGGTGGCGGCGTCCGGTACGCGCAGCAGCGCCTCGGCCAGGACCATGAGGGCGAGGCCCTCCTTGGTGGAGAGCGCGTACTCGCGCAGCATGTCCTCGACGCCGCCAAGCCCGCCCCGCTGTTCGCGGATCGCCTCGATCAGGCGCGTCGCGGCGTCGTCGATGCGGCGCTCGCGCTCGGGCGGGAGCGGCGCTTCCGCGAGCAGACGTCGGGCGACGGCGGCGTCGTCCTCGGCGTAGGGCGCGTCGAAGACGGGCAGGGCAGGGGCGGCCACGGACATGATTTTTCTCAGGCGCTCTCCATGAGATACGATCGGATGCGCGGTTTTTCGACGGGACGCTGTTGATGGCCTCACGGCCGAGGCTTTGTTAACGTCCAAGGTCTGTGTCGCAGGAGAACCTGTGATGATCCCCGACATCCGCGACTACGACCGCCTCATCGCCGCGTTCCGCTGGACCATCCCGGCGCGCTACAACATCGGTGTCGATGTGTGCGACCGCTGGGCGCGCGCCGAGCCGGACCGGCCCGCGATCCTCGATGTGACGGCCGACGGCCGGGTGGATGTCCTCACCTATAGCGGCTTGCGCGAGCAATCGAACCGGCTCGCCAACGTGCTGGCGCGGCGCGGCGTCAGGCGAGACGACCGCGTCGCCGTGCTGCTGCCCCAGGGTGCGGCGATCCCGATCGCGCATGTGGCGATCTACAAGCTTGGGGCCGTCGCCCTGCCGCTCGCAGTCCTGTTCGGCGCCGATGCGCTGAGCTTCCGCCTCAAGGACGCCGGGGTGAGGGCGCTCGTCACCAACGCGGCCGGGGTCGAAAAAGTCGGCCCGCTTCGGTCCGACCTGCCGGACCTCTCGCTCGTACTCTCGGCGGACGGGCCGGACGGCGAGGTGCTCGGCTTGAGTGCGGCGCTGGAGCGGGCGAGCCCCGACTTCGCGCCCGCCGACACCGGGCCGGACCACCCGGCCCTCATCATCTACACATCGGGCACGACCGGCCAGCCCAAGGGCGCGCTGCACGGCCACCGCGTCGTGCTCGGGCACTTGCCGGGCGTGCACATGCCGCACGAATTCCTGCCGCAACCGGGCGACCGCCTGTGGACGCCGGCCGATTGGGCCTGGGCGGGCGGCCTCCTCAACATCCTCCTGCCGGGCCTGCACTTCGGCGTGCCGGTGGTGGCGCGCAAATTCGAAAAGTTCGATCCCGAGGCGGCGCTTCGGCTCATGGCCGATCTCAAGGTACGCAACACCTTCATTCCCCCGACCGCGCTGCGCATGCTGCGCACGGTCGGCAATCCGCGCGGCCGCTTCGACCTCGACCTGCGCACGGTCGCCTCCGGGGGCGAGGCGCTCGGGGCCGAGACCTTCGCCTGGGGGCAGGAGGCGCTCGGGCTCACCATCAACGAGTTCTACGGCCAGACCGAGGCGGCGGCGCCCCGGCCAGCGAGTTCGGCGAGG
>JAJKJG010000301.1 GCA_021154065.1 Methylobacterium sp. | reverse complement strand
CGGAACTTGCGGACGGCGCGGCCGAGGTCGCGGCCGAGGCTCTCCCAGTCCTGCGGCGATGCCTTCGGCTTTGCCGGCTCGTTCGGATCGCGCGGCAGGCCCGCGGCACGGACCCATTTCACGGCCGTCACGAGGAAACGCATGTACGGGCTCATCGCGTCGTCGCCGATCCAGTCCGGGCCCAAGGGATGTCAGCGGGAGAATAGCACGCCGGCGGCTCTCAAGTCCCGCGCCCATCCTCCGCGACGCTCGTCCGGACGGTCGGGCGACTCGCCCGTCTTGCGAGATCGAGCGCCTCGGCCAGAGCCGCGTCGTCGCCGATGTGGTTCGCGAGGATGAGCACGAGCCGCGTGTTCAGTGCCGCGCTTTCCTCCTCCGAGAGCCCGCGATGGGCGTCGATCAGCATCCGGTAGGCCCGGTCCGGGTCGGCGAGGCGGGACTCGGTCTCAAGCTCGGGCATCGCGCGCTCCGTCATCGGCACGGCCGCTGAAGCGGCGCACCGCCGCCGCGATCGCATCGGGATCGAACGCCCGCCAGCGCGCCGCGAGATGCTGGTCGGGGCGGACGAGGTAGCTCGCGCCAGGGGTGGCATCGTAACGGCGCGCGAAGTGGCCGTCGCGATCGAGGAGATCCTCGCCGATGACGAGCCGCTTGAGGCCGGGGAGGGGAGGCGGCGCCGCCCCGTTTCCCGCACAAATCACGCTCGCCTCGCCGCCGACCGCATCGAGGAGCCACACCGGCCGTCCGGCGCGGTCGAGGAGCGGCGCATCGGGCAGCGGCGCTCCGAGCCGCGCGCTGCCGGCCCACGGCTCGCGGTCAGGGGTCGAGAGCGGCGTCTCATAGACGCTCGCGACCGAGAGGCGGCCGGAATTGACCATGCGCTTGGCAAAGCCCGTCTCGCCGGCGAGCGCCAGCGCGGCGTCGCGAAAGCGCAGCTCCTGGGCCGAGCGCGGGGCGATGAAATCGGTCGAGCGCGTCGAGTGGCCGACGTTCTCGTCGGCGGCAGCCGAGCGCTCGAGGTCGTAGCTGTCGATCAGGCTTGCCGGGGCGTCGCCCGCGAGCACGAGGGCAAGCTTCCAGGCCAGGTTCTCGGCATCCTGGATGCCGGAATTGCCCCCGCGCGCGCCGAACGGCGAGACCTGGTGGGCGGCATCGCCGACGAAGACGACGCGGCCGTGCACGAAGCGGGCGAGCCGGCGGCATTGGAAGGTATAGACCGAGACCCATTCGAGCGAGAACTGCGTGTCGGCGCCGAGCATCTGGCGCAGGCGTGGAACGACGCGGTCGGGTTTCTGCTCCGCGATCGGATCGGCGTCCGGGCCGAGCTGGAGGTCGATGCGCCAGATATCGTCCGGCTGCTTGTGCAGGAGAGCCGAACGGCCGTCGTGGAAGGGCGGGTCGAACCAGAACCAGCGCTCGGGCGGAAACGCGCCTGCCATCCTGACGTCGGCGATCAGGAAGCGGTCCTCGAAAGCCTCTCCCAGGAACGCGAGGCCGAGGAGCCGGCGCAGCGTCGAGCGCGCCCCGTCGGCGGCGATCAGCCAATCGGCGTCGAGCCGATAGGGCCCGTCCGGCGTGTCGATAGTGAGCCTTGCGCCGTCGTTACGGGGTTCGATGCCGGTCACCTTGTTGCGCCAGCGGATGTCGATCGCGCCGAGCTCGGCTGCGCGCTCGCACAGGAACTGCTCGAGGTAATACTGCTGCAGGTTGATGAAGGCCGGCATCTTGTGCCCATCCTCCGGCAGGAGGTCGAACCGATAGAGCAGCGCGTCGCGCTGGAAGACCTTGCCGACCTTCCAGGTGACGCCCTTCTCCAGGCATTTGCCGGCGACGCCGAGCCGGTCGAGAATCTCCAGCGTGCGCTTGGCGTAGCAGATGCCGCGCGAGCCCTCGCCGATGCGGTCGGCGTCGTCGAGAAGCACCACCGGCACGCCGCGTTGCGCGACATCGATCGCGGCGCAGAGGCCGACCGGGCCGGCGCCGACGACGACCACTGGGTGGTGCGCGTCGCGCCGGTCCTGGTCGGGCGAGCGGCGATAGGGGAATTGGCGGAAAGCGCGGCGCTCGTTCATGCAATCCGTCTCGTCATGGGCGCGCGGAACGCGGGGCGGAGCGGCCTGCGGCGAAAGCCTCGACTTCGCTACGTCTCGCCATTGCCGCCATTTAGCCAGAATTAACCAACTAGTTGCCCAATCAAAGCGGGTGGACGCCGGTTCTGTCGGTACGGCGCCTAACTCACGGGTGGGGGTATGTTCGAAGACGAGCGGAGTGACGGCCGGGCGGAGCCCGTCCGCGATGAGCCTTCGAGCGGCATCCGCATGGACGCCCGCCGCCGTCGCCGGCAGGATCGCGGCTTGCTCGTGCGAACGGCTTCTTTCGCCGCGGTCCTGTGCTTTGCGGCGGTGTTCGGGCTCTGGCGCTGGGAAGGCGCCCCTCCGGTCGACGGCAGCGCCGAGGCGCAATCACCGGAAACAGTCGCCTTCGCCGAAGGCTCGGATCGGCTGCTCGATCCAACACCGCTCTCCGGGGCCGTCGCGCCGAAGTTTGGGCCGGCCGTTTCGGAGGGATCGAGCTTCCGGTTGGCCTTCGTCCCGCCCGCCGCGAGGGCCGAGGCGCGCGGCCTCGCGGCCCAAGCGCCCGCTCAGCCCGTGGCGTCGCCGGCGGCGGATACAATCCGGATCGCGGCGTCGCCGCCGTTGCCCATGCCGCGGCCGGCCGAGCTATCGGGTCCGGAGGCTCCGGAGTCGTCGCGCATGGCCGCCGGCTCTCGCCGAGCCAGGACGGCGGCTCTGCCACCGACCCCGGCCGACACGCGATCCTTCTTCGACAAGCTGTTCGGCGTCCAATCGACGCCGACGCCGGGCCCGGTTCTCGCCTACGCCGCCCCCGAGAGCAGTCCCCGCGAGCTCGCGCCGGGCGTGAAGCTCAGCCCCGCCCCGACCGCGGCGGAGCCGGGGACGGCGCTCTACGACATCAGCGCACGGGTGGTCTACATGCCGAACGGCGAGCGGCTGGAGGCGCATTCCGGTCTCGGCGAGAAGCTGGACGACCCCCGTTTCGTGCATGTCCGGATGCACGGCGCGACGCCCCCCGGCACCTACGACCTCACCGAGCGCGAGAAGCTCTTCCACGGCGTCCGCGCCATTCGCCTGAACCCGGTCGGCGGCAGCGCCGCCGTCCATGGCCGCGCCGGCCTCCTTGCCCACACCTACATGCTGGGGCCGAACGGACAGTCGAACGGCTGCGTCTCGTTCCGCCAGTACGACAAGTTCCTCCAGGCCTACCTCAGAGGCGAGGTGAAACGTCTCGTCGTCGTGGCCGGACGCGGGCAGGACGGTCCGTTCGGCATCTTCAACAGCCGTATCGGCGGCGCCGAGCCTCGCGACCGCAACGGGTGAGCGCAGGGCCGCCGCGGCGGCGCGCACCCGCACGCGTCACCCCTGCAGCTTCCCCCACATCTCGCGGTCGCGCTCGGCCGTCCAGATCACCGGGTGGTCGATGCCGGACGCCTCGTCGTAGGCGCGCGAGACGTTGAACGGCAGGCAGTGCTCGTAGATCGCGAAGCTCGCGAATTTCGGGTCCATGGCCTCGCGCACCGCCGCGTAGGTCTCCTTCAGCGAGCGCCCGCGGGCGACGGCGAGCTCGGCGGTGCCGTAGAGCGTGTTGACGAAGTCGCGCGTCATGGCGATCGCCTCGCGCACCGTCGCCGCGCCCGTGAGCGCGTCGCCGCGGCCCGGCACGAGGGCCTTGGGGTCGAAGTCGCGGATCGCTTCGAGGGTGAAGGGCCATTCGCGCAGATGCGCGTCGCCGCAGTAGCAGGCCGAGCGGTACTCGACGAGGTCGCCCGAGAACATCACCTCGGCGTCCGGAACGAAGGCGACGATGTCGCCCGCCGTGTGCCCGGCGCCGAGGTGGAGGAGCTTGACCTCGCGGCGCCCGAGGAAGACCGACATCGCGCCCTCGAAGGTGAGCGTCGGCCAGGTCAGCCCCGGGATCGACGTGGCGTCGCGGAACAGGCGCGGGAAGCGGCCGAATTCCGAATCCCAATCCTCCTGCCCGCGCTCGGCGATGAGCCGGTAGGTCGCGTCCGAGGCGACGATGCCTTGCGCCTCGTAGGCCGAGGTGCCGAGCACCCGCACGGCGTGATAATGCGACAGCACCACGTAGCGGATCGGCTTGTCGGTGACCTCGGCGACGCGCGCGATCACGTCCTTCGCCATCGCCGGCGTCGCCTGGGCGTCGACGACCATGCAGCCGTCGTCGCCGACGATGATGCCGGAGTTCGGATCGCCCTCAGCCGTATAGGCGTAGAGCCCGGCGCCGATCTTAGCGAAGGTGACGGTCTTCTCGGCGAGGTCGCCGGTCGAGGCGAAGGCCGGTTCAGCCATGGTCGTCGTCGCTCCCGATGAATTCGAGCCGGTTGCCGAGCGGGTCGGCGGTAAAGAAGCGGCGCACGCCCGGGATGGCGTCGTCCCAGAGCGGCGGCTGACCGGCAGCATGAAGCCGCGCCGCGAGTCCGTCGATGTCGGCGACGACGATTCCCGGATGCGCCTTGCGGGCCGGCCGGAACTCCGCGTCGACGCCGAGATGGATCTCGACCGCGCCGCTCTTGACCCAGATGCCGCCGCGTTTCGCGAGCTCCGGCGGCTTCACGAGTTCCGTCATGCCGAGCACGCCGACATAGAAGCCGCGGCACGCCGCCTCGGCGCCGACCGGAATTGCGATCTGCACGTGATCGAGGCGAAGCATGGCCACGCCGTCACCGCTCATGGCGCACCACCTGCTGCTCGATCGCGCCGAAGATCGAGCGGCCCGATTCGTCCTTCATCTCGAGGCGCACGGTGTCGCCGAAGTGCAGAAACTCGGTCTTCGGCTTGCCGTCGCGGATGGTCTCGACGGTGCGCATCTCGGCGACGCAGGCATAACCGCGGCCGCCTTCCGCGATCGGGCGCCCCGGCTCGCCGTCCGGGTCCTTGTTCGACACCGTGCCGGAGCCGATGATCGTGCCGGCGGCGAGCGGCCGCGTCTTTGCCGCGTGGCAGATCAGGGCCGGGAAGTCGAAGGTCATGTCGTCGCCGGCGTTCGGGCAGCCGAAGGGCTTGCCGTTGACGGCGCAGGAGAGCGGCAGCGAGAGCTTGGCGCCGTCCCAGGCCGGCCCAAGCTCGTCCGGCGTCACCGCGACCGGCGAGAAGGCCGAGGACGGCTTGCCCTGGAAGAAGCCGAAGCCCTTGCCGAGCTCGTGCGGGATGAGGTTGCGCAGCGACACGTCGTTGACGATCATCACGAGCCGGATCGCCGCCGCGGCCTCCTCTCGCGACGCGCCCATGGCGACGTCGCCGAGGATCACCGCGACCTCGCCCTCGAAGTCGATGCCCCAGGCCTCGGTCGTCATCGCGATCGCCTCGCGCGGACCGAGGAACGAGTCGGAGCCGCCCTGGTACATCAGCGGATCGGTCCAGAACGACGCCGGCATCTCGGCGCCGCGGGCGCGGCGGACGAGCTCGACGTGGTTCACATAGGCCGAGCCGTCGGCCCATTGATAGGCGCGCGGCAGCGGCGAGGCGCAATCGTGCTCGTGGAAGCGGAACGAGGGCACCGAGCCGATCTCGAGCTCGCGCGCGAGATCGGCGAGGCGCGGGCCGTGGCGCTCCCAGTCGTCAAGGGCCGCCTGCAGCGTCGGCGCGACGATGAAGGCGTCGGTCGCCCGCGTCAGATCCCGGGAGACGACGACGAGCCGGCCGTCGCGGCCGTGCCTGAGGCTGGCGAGTTTCATGACCCTCTCATGACGTTGCACGCATGTTTCGGACCTGATTAGTAGCAGCCATACGAGAAAATCGGGGAGACGCCCAATGACGACGCCCAGCACGACGACGCCGGACCCGAAGCGGCGCGGCTTCCTCAAGGGCGTGGGCCTCACCGCGGCGGCGGGCGCGGTCGCCTCGCCGGCGGTCGCCCAGGCGATGCCGGAGGTGCGCTGGCGCCTGACCTCGAGCTTCCCGCGCCAGCTCGACACCATCTTCGGCACCGCCCAGACCTTCGCCCGCTACATCGCCGAAGCGACGGACAACAAATTCCAGATCCAGCCCTTCCCGGCGGGCGAGCTCGTCGGCGGCCTCCAGGCCATGGATGCCGTGCAGAGCGGCGCCATCGAGTGCTGCCAGACCCCGGTCTATTTCTATATCGGCAAGGAGCCGGCCTTCGGCATCGGCACCGGCCTGCCGTTCAGCCTCAACGCCCGCCAGCAGCATTCCTGGTGGCATTTCGGCGGCGGCAAGGAGATTTTTGAGAGCATCTTCGCCCGCTTCAACTGCGTCGGCCACGTCATGGGACAGTCGGGCTGCCAGATGGGCGGCTTCTTCCGCAAGGAGCTCCAGACCGTCGACGATCTGCGCGGCCTGAAGTTCCGCATCGGCGGGCTCGGCGGCCAGGTGCTGGCGAAGCTCGGCGTCATTCCGCAGCAGATCGCCGCCGGCGACGTCTACCCGGCGCTCGAGCGCGGCACCATCGACGCGGCCGAGTTCGTCGGCCCCTACGACGACGAGAAGCTCGGGCTCTCCAAGGTCGCGAAATTCTACTACGCGCCCGGCTGGTGGGAGGGCGGCGCGATGCTCCACCTCCTCGTCAACCAGGGCAAATGGGCCGAGCTGCCGAAGAGCTACCAGGCGATCGCCATGCAGGCCTGCGAGGCGGCGAACAACTGGATGCTGGCGAAATACGATGCCGTGAACGCCCAGGCGCTGCGCCGCATGGTCGGCTCGGGCACCGAGCTGCGCCTGTTCCCGCAAGCCATCATGGAGGCGTCGCTCAAGGCCGCGAACGAGCTCTACGGCGAGCTGTCCGAGAAGAGCCCGGACTTCAAGCGCGCCTACGAATCGATGGTCGGCTTCCGCGCCGACGTGCTGCCCTGGTGGCAGGTCAACGAGTTCCAGTACGACGCCTTCATGGTGCGCACGCGGGGGCGGAGTTAGCGCTTCACCTCTCCCCGCGTGCGGGGAGAGGCCGACTCGGCCGAGGGGCCGAGCGGGTGAGGGGCTGTCGACGGCGGAGCGCTACCGTCGACAGCCCCTCACCCTCGCCCTTCGGGCTCGCTTTGCGGCTTCCGCCGCAAAGCCCTCTCCCCGCTTGCGGGGAGAGGTGAGATCACCACGCCTTGCGCTTGCCCGGATCGAAGTGCTTCTTCAGCCCGGCCCAGCAGTCGACGTAGTCCGCCTGGAGCGGCGCGCCTTCCGCGCCGTAGCGCGTGACCCGCTGCGGGAAGCGGGTCTCGAACATGAAAGCCATGGTGCCTTCGAGCTTTGCGGGCTTCAGCGCGACGGTCGAGGCGTGCTCATAGGCGGCCGCGTCCGGCCCGTGCGGCAGCATCTGGTTGTGCAGCGAGATGCCGCCGGGCACGAAGCCCTCGGGCTTCGCGTCATAGACGCCGTAGACGAGCCCCATGAACTCCGACATCAGGTTGCGGTGGTACCAGGGCGGCCGGAACGTGTCCTCGGCGACGCCCCAGCGCTCCGGGAAGATGACGAAGTCGATGTTCGCGGTGCCTGGCGTCTCGGACGGGGCGGTCAGCACCGTGAAGATCGACGGGTCCGGGTGGTCGAACAGGATCGCGCCGACCGGCGCGAAACGGCGCAGATCATAGCGGTAGGGCGCGTAGTTGCCGTGCCAGGCGACGACGTCGAGGGGCGACTGGCCGATCTCGGTCGCGAACAGCTCGCCGCCCCATTTCACATACAGCGTGGACGGCTCCTCGCGGTCCTCGTAGGCCGCGACCGGGGTCTGGAAATCGCGCGGGTTGGCGAGGCAGTTGGCGCCGATCGGGCCGCGGTCCGGTAGCGTGAAGGCGCCGCCGTAGTTCTCGCAGACATAGGCCCGCGCCGGGCCGCCGGTCAGCTCGACCTTGAAGATCACCCCGCGCGGGATGACGGCGATCTGCCCCGGGGCGATGTCGATGACGCCGAACTCGGTCCGGAACCGCAAGGCGCCCTCCTGCGCCACGACCAGAAGCTCGCCGTCGGCGTCGAAGAAATACGCGTTTTCCATCGATCGCGTCACCAGGGCGACATGGGCCGCCATCCCGACCTGGGTGTCGGAATCGCCCGCCGTCGTCATCGTGCGCAGACCGGTCACGAAGGTCAGCGCCTCGCCGGGGATCGGGATCGGGTCCCAGCGCAGCTGCCCGATCGCAAGCCCGCTCTCGTCGCGCGCCGCCGGCGCCGTGCGGATGAGCCCCTTGTCGACAGGCCGGTAGCGGCCCGAGTGCTTCACCGTCGGGCGGACGCGATAGAGCCAGGAGCGCTGGTTCGTCGCCTGCGGCGCCGTGAACGGCGAGCCCGAGAGCTGCTCGGCATAGAGGCCGTAATTCACCTTCTGGGGCGAGTTCATGCCGAGCGGCAAGGCGCCCGGCAGCGCCTCGGTCTCGAAGCTATTGCCGAAGCCGGACATGTAGGCGGGCTCGATGGCGCTGCCGCGCAGCGGCGCGCCGCGGCTCTCGAAGGCGGAGATGTCCTGGACGGTCATGGGCGCTCTCCCGATGGGCGGTTGCCCTCAGGGTAGCGGGATCGCGACCGGCTGGCCATTGCGGGTGTATAAGCGCTACCCGAAAGGAGACCCGCCATGGGACCGTTCCCGCACGACGCCGCGCCGCCCGCGATCTCGGACGAGAACCCGATGGGGACCGACGGCTTCGAGTTCGTCGAGTTCTGCCATCCGGATCCCGGCGCGCTCGACCGCGTGTTCAATGTCATGGGCTTCTCGCCCGTGGCGAAGCACCGCTCGAAGGACGTGACGCTCTACCGTCAGGGCGACGTCAACTTCATCCTCAACGCGGAGCCGCAATCCTTCGCGGCGCGGTTTGCCGCCGAGCACGGACCCTCGGCCCCGGCGATGGCCTTCCGCGTCGTCGACGCCAGGCAGGCCTACGAGCGCGCCATCGCCATGGGGGCGAAGCCGGCGAAGACCGAGGTCGGACCGATGGAGCTCGCCATCCCGGCGATCGAGGGCATCGGCGGCCTGCAGATCTATCTCGTCGACCGCTACGGGGCGAAGGGCTCGATCTACGACGTCGATTTCAACTGGACCGGCGGACGCGACCCGCATCCACGCGGCGCCGGCCTGCACTACATCGACCACCTGACCCACAACGTCCGCCGCGGGCGCATGAACGAGTGGGCCGCGTTCTACGAGAGGCTCTTCAACTTCCGCCAGATCCGCTACTTCGACATCTCCGGCAAGCTCACCGGCCTGCATTCGCGCGCCATGACGAGCCCGGACGGCAAGATCCGCATCCCGATCAACGAGGACGCGGGCGAGACGGGCCAGATCGAGGAATACCTGCAGGAATACCGCGGCGAGGGCATCCAGCACGTCGCCATGGGCTCGACCGACCTCTACGCCACCATCGAGGCGCTCGAGGCGAACGGCCTCGGCTTCATGCCGGCGCCGAACGACATCTACTATTCGCGCATCGACCGCCGGCTGCCGAAGCACGGCGAGCCGCTCGACCGCCTGAAGAAGAACGGCATCCTCATCGACGGCGAGGGCGTCGTCGAGGGCGGCTACACCAAGGTGCTGCTGCAGCGCTTCTCGAAGACCGTGATCGGGCCGATCTTCTTCGAGTTCATCCAACGGAAAGGCGACGACGGCTTCGGCGAGGGCAACTTCAAGGCCCTGTTCGAGTCGATCGAGGAAGACCAGATCCGGCGCGGCGTCCTGAAGGGCGAGGCGGCGGAGTAGCCTGCAACGCTTGCTCTTTGCGCAGCGCTTGCAACTTCCGCGTTTCCCGACGATCTTGCGGCGCCATTGCCGTCACCTGATCGTTGCCCGAATGGATTTCCCGAAAGCCGAGATCGTCCTCCTGAACGGCCGGGTCTTCCGCGGCCTCGCCGAGGGTACCGCGGCGGCGCTGGCGATTCCGGCGGGCGGGTGCTCGCGGCCGGCAGCGACGGCGAGATCGAGCCCTTGATCGGCCGGGCGACGCGCGTCATCGATCTGCGCGGTCGCCTCGCTAGCCCAGGTCTCTACGACGCCCATCTGCATCTTCTGCCGGTCGGCCTGGCGATGGCCGAGCTCGACGTGCGGCCGCGCCAGGCGCCGACGCTCGCGGCGCTCCTCGCGAAGATTCGGGACAGCGCCGCCGCGGCAAGGCCGGGAGCCTGGGTGACGGCGCGCGGATACGATCAATCCCGCCTGGACGTGCAGCGCCACCCGACGCGTCACGAGCTCGACGAGGCCGCGCCGGAGAACCCGGTCCATCTGGTGCGGTGCTGCGGCCACGTCTCGATCGTCAATTCCGCCGCGCTCCGGATCGCCCAGGTCGACGAGTCGACCTCTGCGCCCGCCGGCGGCGTCATCGAGAAGCGCGACGGGCGGCTCACCGGCCTCTTCGCCGAGAGCGCCCGCGACCGGATCAGGGCGGTGCTGCCGGCGGTCACGGATGCCGATCTCGTCGCCGCGATCGAGCGCGCCGGGCGGCATTGCCTCTCGTTCGGCATCACCAGCGTCATGGACGCCGCGGTCGGCAGCAAGGCCGGATTTCGGGAGATCGCCGCCTACAGGACGGCGCGGGCGACCGGCCGCCTGCCGGTCCGCGTCAACCAATGCCTCCTCGGCGGGCCCGGCGGCATCGTCGACCGGGCCTATGCCGAGGGCCTCGTCACCGGCGCCGGCGACGACCGCCTCTCGGTCGGACCGGTGAAGATCTTCACCGACGGCAGCGCCGGCGCACGCACCGCGGCGATGAGCGCCCCCTATCTCGGCGAGCCCGCAAACCAGGGCCTCCTCTGCCTTGCGCCGCAGGAGCTGAGCGCGCTCGTGCGCGATTACCATGCCAGGGGCTACCAGCTCGCGATCCACGCCATCGGCGACCGCGCCATCGACCAGGTCCTCGACGCCTATGCGCTGGCGCTCGACGACGCCGCCGACGCGGACCGCCGCCACCGGATCGAGCATTGCAGCTTCGTGCGGCCGGACCAGATCGCCCGCATGGCCGGGCTTAGCGTGCATCCGGTGCCGCAGCCGGTGTTCATCCATGAATACGGCGAGCTCTACAGGGCGGTCGTCGGCGCCGAGCGCACCGCGGCCTCGCATCCGATGCGGAGCTGGATCGAGGCCGGCCTCCGGCCCGCCGCTTCGACCGACGGGCCGGTGAGCGGCATCGAGCCGTTCCCGAACCTCTACGCCATGCTGGCGCGGCGCTCGTCCGCCGGCACGCTGCTCGGGGCGGCGCAGGCCCTCACCATGCCGGAAGCGCTTGCCGCCTACACCGCGCATGGCGCCTACGTGAACCGGGCGGAGCGGCATCGCGGACGTCTCCTGCCGGGCCTAGCGGCCGATGTCGCGGTGTTCTCGCGCGACCTCCTCGCGGCGTCCCCCGAGGAGGTCCTCGAGGACACGCTCTGCGACCTGACGCTGCTCGGCGGAGAGATCGTGCACGACCGTCTCGGCGAAGCGGGGGCGCGCGTGGCGCCGCACCAGCTCCGGAGCATGCCGTCGTCGAGGCACGCGATCGCCAAGTAGCTGCGCGCGGTAGGAATCCGCCGGCCTGGGACCCATATGGCCGGTTCCGCGTTGCCGTCGCGACCGCTGGAGCTGCCGATGTCCAAGCCTCTCGTCGTTTCGATCCCGCATCAGCTCGGCAAGGACGAGGCGATCCGGCGCCTCAAGGGCGGGCTCGGGCATCTCAAGGAGAAGACCGACGGCAAGCTCGCGGCGGTCGAGGACAGCTGGAGCGACAATCGTGCCGATTTCCGCCTTGCCGTCCTCGGCCAGACGGCGAGCGGCAACCTCGAGGTGCTGGAGGATTCGGTGCGGCTCGAGGTGCAGCTGCCGTGGCTCCTCGCCATGGTCGCCGAGAAGGTGCGGCCGCTGATCGAGAAGCAGGCCCACCTCATGCTGGAGAAGAAGTAGTCAGCGCGACGAGCGCGGGTCGAGCGCGTCGCGCAGGCCGTCGCCGAGAAGGTTGAACGACAAGACGGTGACGAAGATCGCAAGGCCCGGCCACACCGCCATCCAGGGCGCGTTGACGAGGAAGCGCTGGGCGGCGTTCAGCATCGAGCCCCAGGACGGCGCCGGCGGCTGCTGGCCGAGCCCGAGGAACGACAGGCTCGCCTCGGCGATGACCGCGGTCGCGATGGTGAGGGTCGCCTGGACGAGGAGCGCCGGCAGCACGTTCGGCAGGATGTGCCGGAAGGCGATGCGCCAGTGCGGGTTGCCGACCGCGCGCGCCGCCTCGACATAGTCCTCGGCCTTGACCGACAGCACTTGGCCGCGGGTCAGGCGCACGAAGATCGGCGTCGCCGTCACGCCGATCGCGATCATCGCGTTGGTGAGACTCGGCCCCAGGAAGGCTGCCAGTGCAATCGCGAGGATCAGGAACGGACAGGCGAGCATCGCGTCGGTGATGCGGCTGATGAGCCCGTCGGCGAGCCCGCCCGCATAGCCGGCCAAGAGCCCGAGCGGCACGCCGATGGCGATGGCGATGCCGACCGAGATCACGCCGGCCGAGAGCGACGCCCGGGCGCCGAAGATGATGCGCGAGAGGAGGTCGCGCCCGACCTCGTCGGTGCCGAGCCAGTAGGCCGCCGACGGCGCCTTGCGGACCGCCGACCAGCTCTGCGCCGCCGGGTCGTAGGGCGCAACGAGCGGCGCGAACGCCGCGACCAGGATGACGAGGATGATGACGGCGAGCCCGACCATGGCGCCGCGCCGGCGCACGAGCCGTCGCCAGGCCCGGCGGGCCGGCGTCTCGACGTAGTCGGCCGCGTTCGCCCCTCCCCGTTCAGGGGAGGGGGTGGGGGTAGGGGAGAGCGAATCGGAGGCTTGGCGCTCGACCCCGGCAGCCCCCTCTCCACCGCTCCCCCTTGCAGGGGGAGAGCGCAGATCCGCGCCAGCTTCGCCCAAGGGGCTCATTCCCGCAGCCTCGGATTGACCAGGATGTAGCCGACGTCGGCGACAAGATTGAGCGTGATGTAGGTCGTCGCGGTGACGAGGACGACGCCCTGCACCACCGCGTAGTCGCGGTTGAACACCGCGTCGACGATGAGCTTGCCGAAGCCCGGGATGGTGAAGATCTGCTCGGTCAGCACCGCGCCCGAGAGCAGCGTCCCGAACTCGAGCGCGCCGAGCGTGATCACCGGGGTCAGGGCGTTGCGCATGGCGTGCTTCAGCACGACACTGCGCTCTTCGAGCCCCTTGGCGCGGGCGGTGCGCACATAGTCGCTCTGCAGCGCCTGGAGCATGGCGCTGCGGGTGTGGCGCATGATCACGCCGGCGATGGCGTTGCCGAGCACGAAGGCCGGCATGATCGTCGTCGCGAGGCTCTGGCGCCAATCCTCCCACGGGCTGACATAGCCCGACGCCGGCAGCCAGCCGAGCTTGATGGAGAACAGGAAGATCAGCATGATCCCGAGCCAGAAATTGGGCGTCGAGATGCCCCACAGGGCGAATAGGTTGGCGGCGTAATCCCAGCCGGAATCCTTCTTCACCGCGGACACGATGCCGGCGCCGACCCCGATGGTG
>JAJKJG010000300.1 GCA_021154065.1 Methylobacterium sp. | reverse complement strand
TGATCGCGCCGCCGGCCGTGCTCGACGATCTCGCCAAGACCGGGCGCGTCGACGGCGCGGCGCGGGTGGTCGTCGGCAAGGTCGGGGTCGGCGTCGCGGTGCGCGACGGCGCGCCTCAGCCCGACGTGAGGACGCCGGAGGCGCTCAAACGGGCGATCCTCGGCGCCGAATCTGTCATCTACAACCGGGCCTCGACCGGGCTTTACCTGGAGACCCTTTTCCAGCGCCTCGGCATCGCGCAGGAGATCGCCGCGCGCTCGACGCGCTACCCGGACGGCGCCTCGGTGATGGAGCACCTGATCAAAGGATCGGGCCGGGAGATCGGCTTCGGCGCCATCACCGAGATCGTCCTCTTCCGCGACAAGGGCCTGAAGCTCGCGGGACCGCTGCCGCCGGAGCTGCAGAACTACACCACCTATGCGGCCTCGCCGGTGTCGGGCTCGGCGCAAGGCGAGCCGGCGAGGAGCTTCGCCCAGTTCCTCGGCAGCCCGGCCGGACGAGCGATCTTCGCGGCAAACGGCATCGAATAGCTCGGTCCCGCGCCGCCCGTGGATCCGTCCGCGACGAAGCCGCTCGCCCGGCTCAGCCTCGCGCAGGCGCGCCGGATCGCGCTCGCGGCGCAGGGCTTTGCCGAGCCGCGGCCGCAGCGGCCGGGCCGGCGCCATGTCGGGCGCGTGCTCGACCGGCTCGGGCTGGTGCAGATCGACTCGGTCAACGTCCTGGCGCGCGCGCACTACATGCCGCTGTTCTCGCGGCTCGGGCCGTACGACAGGTCGCTCCTCGACGAGGCCGCCTATCATCGCCGGCGCCGGAGCCTGTTCGAATATTGGGGTCACGAGGCCTCGCTGATCCGGCTCGACCTGCATCCGCTCTTGCGCTGGCGGATGCGGCGGGCCGAGCGCGGCGACGGCACCTACGGCTCGACCGCAAGGTTCGGGCGCGAGCGGCCGGACTTCGTCCGCGCCGTGCTGGCGCAGATCGAGGCGCGCGGGCCGCTCAGCGCCCGCGAGCTCACCGAGGGCGGCACCGGGCGCGGCTCCTGGTGGGGGTGGAGCGACGGCAAGCAGGCGCTCGAATGGCTGTTCTGGGCCGGCCGCGTGACGACGGCGGCGCGGCGCGGCTTCGAGCGCGTCTACGACCTGCCCGAGCGCGTCCTCCCGGCGGCGATCCTCGGCGCGCCGACGCCGGACGAGGCCGAGGCGCAGCGCCGGCTGATCCGGATCGCGGCCCAGGCCCTCGGCGTCGCCACCGAGCGCGATCTGCGCGACTATTTCAGGCTCGGGGTGACGGAGGCGCGCGACCGGCTCGCCGAGCTCGTCGAGGACGGGGCGCTGATCCCGGTCGAGGTCGAGGGCTGGCGCGGCGCCGCCTACCTCGAGCCCGCCGCCCGCAGGCCGCGGCGGATCGAGGCGCGGGCGCTGGTCTCGCCCTTCGACCCGCTGATGTGGCATCGCGAGCGCGCCGAGCGGCTGTTCGGCTTCCGCTACCGCATCGAGATCTACACCCCGGCCCACAAGCGCGAGCACGGCTATTACGTGCTGCCGTTCCTTCTCGGCGAGACGGTCGCGGCGCGGGTCGACCTCAAGGCCGACCGGCCGGCGCGGCGCCTCCTCGTGCAGGGGCTCCACCTCGAGCCGGGCGCCGATCCGGCGCGCGTCAGACCGGCGCTCGGCGAGGAGCTCCGCGCCATCGCCGACTGGCTTGCCCTCGACGAGATCGTCGTCGTGCCGGCGCGATCGGGGCTTGATCTCGGCGTCTGAATCGACCCTGTGTCGCTTTGGAACTGTCCCGCCGCCAAGGAATTCTTTGATTCCACACGCATTTGTGCCTAACTCTCGCCAACGCATACAAAACAGGGCGGTGACTGATTCGGGAATTCCCTGGCGCGGGACGAAAAGCGGCGCGGCGCCACGGGCAAGGCAAGGTCAGCGCGAATGAACAAGAACGGCAAGACCGCCGCCAAGGGCCGCCGCCAAGTCGGCGCGCTGCCCTACAAGGTGGTTGACGACAGCGGCGTGGAGGTGATGCTCGTCACCTCGCGCGAGACCAAGCGCTGGATCATCCCGAAGGGCTGGCCGATGAAGGACCGCAAGCCGCACATGGCGGCAAAGCGCGAAGCCTTCGAGGAGGCCGGCGTGCGCGGACAGATCGGCAAGCGGCCGATCGGAACTTTCAATTACGACAAGCGTCTCAAGTCGCAGGCGACCGTCTCCTGCAAGGTCGAGGTCTTCCCGCTGAAGGTGCGCAAGCAGGCGGAGGTATGGCCCGAGCGCGGCGAGCGCGAGGGGCGCTGGTTTTCCCCGGACGAGGCGGCGAAGATCGTCAAGGAGGCCGAGCTGCGCGAGATCATCCGCAAGCTGCCGGAGCTCGTCGAGGCGAAGACGCCATCCGCTCCGGCGGCTTTGTCGCCGGTAACGCCTGCACTGTCATCCTCCCGAGGTTCCCGCTGAGGCGAAGAGGGCTTCAAAACGAACCGATGGCTGTCTATTTTCGGTAAGATGCCCCACAAGGGACGACTCCGAGCGGGAAGGAAGCCAGCAGATGGCCGCACCGAAGATCGAGTCCCCAAGCGCCCGGCCCAACCGGAAGAAGGCTCAACCGAAGGCAAAACGCGCGTCGCGACGGATGCGGGCAAAGCAATCCACATCGGATCTGATTCCGGACACGGATTCGCAGGCCTTCAAGGTGGTCGATCACGCCGCCCGGACCGGCAAGCGCGTCAGCACGCGCGGAATGACCTCTCGGGAGTTTAAGGAGGCGCTGCTCGGCAACCTCCCTCCACGATGAAGAGTCCTCGAATTGAATCCATCTCAAAAGAGGTTGTGTTTTTGGCGCTAAAGGATAGCTCCTTTCCAACAAAAGAAGGAATCGAGCTCTCGAAATTTCGGGACAACATTGCCGATATCCGTGAGCACATCATCAACAGCGTCCCTCTTCCCGATCATTATTACAGGCAGAGCAGCGGCCGCGATTATCTGTTGGAGGAGCGCGGCTGGCTTCATTTGCACGTTGGACATGATATTGACGGCGACGTGTTGCTCATCGTCGAGCAGACCGCCGACAAGGTCATATTCATCGCGCTGACCGACCACACGATTTTCCGGGAGACCCCTCGCGCGAAGTCGATTTTGGGACTCCGGTCCAAGACCGAGAAAGCAAAGCTCCGACCCCGCCCGAAGGCTATGGATCCCGGATAGCCGCGTACCGGGACCGCCGGGGCAATCCGCGCGAGATGGGGTGCAAGGAAGCGGAAAACACTCTATCTTCAGTGCCGCTTCTCGGAGGTTCCCATGTCGACCAGCCGCCGCAGCCTTTTCGGCCTGTTCTCGTTGGCTGCCGCGGGCCTTGGCGCGCGGGCGGCACAGGCCGCGCCCGCGAAGCTCGATATGGCGGCGCTCACGAAGGACACGGAG
This sequence comes from Methylobacterium sp., assembly GCA_021154065.1. The sequence goes on along the minus strand of JAJKJG010000300.1, from coordinate 1,914 downwards.
GTCGCGTGCCTCTACCACGCCGATTTCGGCGATCAGGCCCGGTTCTCCCAGCTCTTGAACAACATCAACAATCACTATTCGGTCTACGAGGCCGATCCGCTGAAGCTGAAGCTCGTCGTCGTGGCGCACGCAGCCGCGATCAAGTTCTTCCTCGAGGACCTTGCCGGCACGCCCTGGGAGAAGGAGACGATCGATCCGGATATCTACAAGCGCTTCGTCGGGCTGACCAAATACGGGCTCGAGGCCTATCTCTGCGAGATCACCTACAAACGGCTCAAGATCGATCCGGCAAAGACCCGCTCCGAGCCGTTCCTGAAATTCGTGCCGTCGGGCGTTGCGACCGTCGCGGAGCTTCAGGGCAAAGGCTTCGCCTATCTCAAGGTCGGCTGAGCCGCGGGGCTCGCACGCGTTCGAGGCCAGAACCATCATCGGGCATCCGGTCGAGGGGTGAGAGGCGCGGATGGCGCTCGAGATTGAACGCGCGCTGCTGCGTCTCGCAAAGCCGGGCTTGCGCCTTCTCGAGGACGAGGCGCTCAACGCCGAGGCGCCGGTCGATCTCCTCGGCGACGACCTGACGCCGATCCCGAGCTTCTTCATCCGCAATAACGGGCGTCTGCCGGTGCTCGGCGCCGATGCGGCCGAGCGCTGGACGCTGACGCTCGACGGAGAAGTCGAGCGGCCGCGCGCCTGGACGCTTGCCAAGCTCAAGCGCGACTTCCCGATCGTCAGCCTGACGGCGGTGCTCGAATGCGCCGGCAACGGGCGCGCCGGCTTCTCGGCCCCGACCGACGGCCTGCAGTGGACGCTCGGGGCGATCGGCTGCGCCCGCTGGACCGGCGTGCGCCTAGCCGATCTCCTCGCTGCGGCGGGGGTCCGGCGGAGCGCCGTCTACACCGGCCACTTCAGCCCCGACGAGCGCGCCGGAAAGCCCGGCCAGCCGGCGATCTCGCGCGGGCTTCCGATCGAAAAGGCGCTCGCGCCCGAGACGCTCGTCGCCTTCGCGATGAACGACGAGCCCTTGCCCTACCTCCACGGCGGCCCATTGCGCATCGTTGCGCCGGGCTTCCCCGGCTCGGCCTGGCAGAAGTGGCTGACCCGCATCGCGGTGCGCGACCGCGAGCACGACGGCGAGAAGATGACCGGCACCAATTACCGCCTGCCGCGCGAGCCGGTGCGGCCGGGCGATGCGATCGATCCGGCGCGGTTTGCGGTCATCACCGACATGCCGGTCAAGGCGCTGATCACCGCGCCGCTTGCCGGCTTCGCGGCGAGCCCGGGCGAACTCGCGGTGCGCGGGGTCGCCTGGAGCGGGCATATACCGGTCGCCTCGGTCGCGGTCTCTGCCGACGGCGGCGCGAGCTGGTGCGAGGCCAGTCTCGAAGCGGGCGCCGACCGCTTCGCTTGGCGCCGCTTCACCGCGCCGATCGCGGCCAAAGGTTTTGGACCGGTCACCATCATGGCGCGCGCGACCGACGCGAAGGGCGGCGCGCAACCGCTCGACAGCGCGCCGTGGAACCCGCGCGGCTATTGCAACAACGCCGTCCACCGGGTCGTCGGCACGATCGTTCTGCCTTGAGGGTTCAGCGATCGTCGAGCTCGACCAGCACCGGCTGGTGGTCCGAGACCTTCGTCTCCGTGTCGTAGAAGACGCGCTTCACCCGCGGCTGCAGGTCCTGCGTCACGAAGACGAAGTCGCAGCAATGCCGGCTGCCGTGGGTCTGATCGAACAGACAGAACGAGGGCGGATGCGGCGCATCCGGATGGAGCATCTCCCAGGCATCGACGAAGGCGGGCGCGCCGGTCTCGAAGGGCGCCGATATGCGAAGCTTGGTCGGGTCCTCCGGCTTCATGTTGAAGTCGCCGGTGAGGATGGCGCAGGGCGCGGTCGGTTGGATGGCGTAGGTGCCGGGGCCC
>JAJKJG010000299.1 GCA_021154065.1 Methylobacterium sp. | reverse complement strand
GCGCCAAGATCGGCATCATCACCGTCGGCAAGAGCTATCTCGACGTGCGCCAGGCGCTCGACGATCTCGGCATCGACGAAGCGCGCGCCGACCGGATCGGGCTGAGGCTGTTCAAGGTTGCCTGCCCATGGCCGCTCGACCTCAACGATATCGCGATCGCCATCGGCGAGCGGCTGTTGAAATATCACAACAACGACGATCTCCACGGCCGCGTATCGCGCCTGAAGCAGGCCCAGGCGATGCTCGCCGCGACGAGCGACGTCGCCGTGCGCACGCCGCATTTCTGCTCCGGCTGCCCGCACAACACCTCGACCGTCGTGCCGGAGGGCATGCGCGCCTATGCCGGCATCGGCTGCCACTTCATGGCGAGCTGGATGGACCGCAAGACCGACGGCTACACCCAGATGGGCGGCGAGGGCGCCAACTGGATCGGCGAATCGAACTTCTCGACCCGCAAGCACGTCTTCCAGAACCTCGGCGACGGCACCTACAACCACTCGGGCTCGCTGGCGCTGCGCTGGGCGATCCACACCAAGACCACGGTCACCTACAAGATCCTGTTCAACGACGCCGTCGCCATGACCGGCGGGCAGCAGCACGAGGGCGGGCTGACGGTCGACATGATCGCGCGCCAGGTCCGCGCCGAGGGCGCCGAGCGCATCGCGCTCGTCACCGACGAACCCGACAAGTATCCGTCGTCGATCCAGTGGCCGTCGGGCATGACCATCGACCACCGCGACGATCTCGAGCGCGTGCAGCGCGAGCTCGCCGAGGTGCCCGGCGTCTCGGTGCTGATCTACGACCAGACCTGCGCCGCCGAGAAGCGCCGGCGCCGCAAGCGCGGCTCGTTCCCCGACCCGGACAAGCGGGTGATCATCAACGATCTCGTCTGCGAGGCCTGCGGCGACTGCTCGGTGCAGTCGAACTGCGTCGCGGTGCAGCCGGTCGAGACCGAGTTCGGCCGCAAGCGCCAGATCGACCAGTCGAACTGCAACAAGGACTTCTCCTGCGTGAAGGGCTTCTGCCCGTCCTTCGTGACCGTGCATGGCGCGACCCCGCGCAAGGCCGTGCCGGCGACGGTGAGGACCGAAGGCATGACCTTCGCGGCGCTCCCGGAGCCCGCCATCCCGGCGATCGAGAAGACCTTCAACATCGTCGTGACCGGCGTCGGCGGCACCGGCGTCGTCACCATCGGCGCGATCCTCGGCATGGCGGCGCATCTCGAGGGCAAGGGCTGCGGCATGATCGACATGGCCGGCCTCGCCCAGAAGGGCGGCGCCGTCTACAGCCATGTCCGTCTCGCGAACGATCAGGACGATATCCACGCCATCCGCGTCACCGCTGGCGCCGCCGACCTCGTGCTCGGTTGCGACCTCGTCGTCACCGGCACGAAGAAGGTGCTGGCCTCGGTGGCGCCGGGCCGCACCGGGCTCGTCGTCAACACCGCCGAGATCATGCCCGGCGACTTCACCCGCAACGCCGATTTCTCGCTCCCGGCGGCGCGCATCAAGCGCGCGATCACGGCGGCCGCCGGCGGCGAGCGCGTCGATTTCGTCGACGCGACCGCGATCGCGACCGGCATCCTCGGCAATGCCATCGCGGCGAATATGTTCATGCTCGGCTTCGCCTATCAGCTCGGCCGGGTGCCGCTCTCGGGCGCCGCCATCCGGCACGCGATCGAGCTCAACGGCGAAGCCGTGAAGATGAACCTCGACGCCTTCGATTGGGGCCGCCGCGCCGCGGCCGAGCCTAAGGTCGTCGGCGGCCTCATGGGCGAGCTCACCGAGACGACCGAGTCGCGCCACCTCTCGCAGAGCCTCGACGAGATCATCGCCCGCCGGATCGCATACCTGACCGACTACCAGAACGCCGCCTATGCCGAGCGCTACCGCTTAGCGATCGAGCGCGTGCGCGAGGCCGAGGCGCGCACGGTCGCGAACTCGACCGCGCTCACGGAGGCCGCGGCGCGCTCGCTGTTCGCGCTCATGGCCTACAAAGACGAGTACGAGGTCGGCCGGCTCTACACCAACGGTCACTTCGAGAAGCAGGTCGCGGCGGCCTTCGAAGGCAAGAACCTGCGCTACGAATTCCACATGGCGCCGCCGCTCCTCGCCCGCCGCGACAAGACCACGGGCTTGCCGCGCAAGATGAGCTTCGGACCCTGGATGCTGAAGGCCTTCGCGGTGCTGGCGAAACTGAAGGGCTTGCGCGGCACGCCGTTCGACCTCTTCGGCTACACCCATGAGCGCAAGGTCGAGCGCCGGCTGATCGGCGACTACGAGGCGCTCCTTAGCGAGATCGTCGCGACGCTCGCGCCGCAGAACCACGCCATAGCGGTCGGCCTCGCGAACCTGCCGAAAAAGATCCGCGGCTTCGGCCACATCAAGGCCCGCAACCTCGAGGCGGCAAAGCGGGAGGAGGCCGAGCTTCTCGCCCGTTTCCGCGCGCCGTCGCCGGCGCTGCCGATCGCCGCCGAGTAGCGCTGCGGCGCGCCGTCGTTGCGGCGCCGGCGGCGATCCCAACGCGGGCGTTCTCCGGGCCGCAGGCGCGCCGCGTCGCGTTGCGTTCCACCCTGAGCCATGGAAGAGTGCGCACCCGACGCAGGGTGGGTCTGCCCGGAGCGCAAGGCTCGCCGGCCGAACGGGCGGGGCTCGATCCGGGAAGGGAGGCCAAAAGGCGTGACGACGGCGACGGCCGGCAGCGACAACACCTTTCCGAAGCTTCTGGTGCGCAACGCACGTCTGCGGCCGGGGCGGACGGCGTTCCGCCACAAGGATCTCGGGGTTTGGCAGTCCTGGAACTGGGCCGAGGTGCACGAGATCGTGCGCGCCTTCGCAGTCGGGCTCGCGGCGCTCGGGGTCAGGCGCGGCGATAAGATCGCGATCGTCGGCTACAACCGGCCGCGCCTCTATTGGGGGATGGCGGCGGCGCAATGGCTCGGCGCCGTCCCGGTGCCGGTCTACGCCGACTCGGTCGCCGACGAGATGGCCTACGTGCTCGCGCATGCCGAGGTCACGCACGCGGTGGCGCAGGACCAGGAGCAGGTCGACAAGCTTCTCGCCGTCGCCGAGCGAGTGCCGACGCTGAAGCACCTCCTCTACGACGAGGAGCGCGGCCTGCGCGATTACGACCACGCCCACCTGCACGCGCTGACCGAGGTGATCGACGAGGGTCGTAAGCGCCTCGACGCCGGCCCGGAAGCCGCGGCGCTCCTCGACCGCGAGCTCGACACCACAAAAGGCTCGGACCTCGCGATCATCCTCTACACGTCGGGGACGACCGGCCGCCCGAAGGGCGTGATGCTGTCCTACGACAACGTCGTGAAGGCCTCCGAGATCGGCTGCGGCTTCGACAAGCTGACCGAGGCCGACGAGATCATCGCCTACCTGCCGATCGCCTGGGTCGGCGACCACATCTTCTCCTACGCGCAGGCGATCCTCGCCGGGCTCTGCGTCAATTGCCCGGAAAGCCCCGACACCGTGGTCGACGACCGGCGCGAGATCGGCACCACCTACGCCTTCGCCCCGCCGCGCGTGTTCGAGAACATGCTCACCCTCACCATGGTGCGGATGGAGGACGCCGGCGCGATCAAGCGGCGGATGTTCAAGTTCTTCATCGACCACGCGAACCGGGTCGGCGAGAGGATCCTCAATCGCGAGCCGGGGGTGAATCTCTGGGACCGGGTCCTCTGGCAAGTCGGCGATTGGCTCGTCTATGCGCCGCTGAAGAACCGCTTCGGCCTAACGAACATCAAGGTCGGCTACACGGCCGGCGAGGCCATCGGGCCGGAGATCTTCAAGTTCTACCGGGCCATCGGCGTCAACCTGAAGCAGCTCTACGGCCAGACCGAGGCGTCGGTCTACGTCACCATGCAGCCCGACGGCGAGATCCGCGCCGACACCGTCGGACGGCCGGCGCCGCAGGTCGAGATCAAGATCGACGATAACGGCGAGGTCCTCTACCGCTCGCCCGGCGTCTTCCTCGGCTACTACAAGGACCCGGAGAAGACCGCCGAGACGAAGACCGCCGACGGCTTCGTGCGCTCGGGCGATGCCGGCTTCTTCGACCAGACCGGGCATCTGAAGATCATCGACCGGGCAAAAGACGTCGGCCGGATGCGCGACGGCGCGCTGTTCCCGCCCAAATACGTCGAGAACAAGCTGAAGTTCTATCCCAACATCAAGGAGGCGGTGGCGTTCGGCGCCGGCAAGGACGCGGTTGCCTGCTTCATCAACATCGACCTCGTCGCGGTCGGCAACTGGGCCGAGCGCAACGCCGTCACCTACGGCTCCTACCAGGAGCTCGCCGGTCACCCGCTCGTCTACGACATGATCGAGAAGCATGTCGACGAGGTGAACCGGTCGCTGGCCCAGGAGCCGCGCATGGGCGGCGCCCAGGTGAGGCGCTTCCTGATCCTGCCGAAGGAGCTCGAAGCCGATGACGGCGAGCTCACCCGCACCCAGAAGGTCCGCCGCGGCTTCATCGGCGAGCGCTACGAAACCCTGGTCAAGGCGCTCTACGACGGCTCGCAGGAGGCCGACATCCGCACCGAGGTGACCTTCGAGGACGGACGCAAGGGCATCATCGCGGCGCGGGTGAAGATCCGCGACATGAAGACCTACCCGGTCGAGGCGCCTGCACCGGTGCTGGAGGCGGCCGAGTGAGCGTGCCACCGGGTGCCGAGCTCCAGCGTCGTCGGCGGAGCGCGGTCTCCCTCCCCTCAGGGGAGGGCCGAGGTGGGGTATCGCGCGAGAGCGCGATCCGGCTGCGCGGCAGCGTTCATGGACATGACGCAGGAAGCCGCTTCGCGGCTGTCCCCAGCCCTGCCCCTCCCCTCCGGGGAGGAAGGTCGGCGGGAACGCCATGAGGGCTCCCGACTCGCCAGTCGTCGCGAAGGGCGACGCGCTGCTCGCGGTCGAGAACGTGTCGCTTGGTTTCGGCGGCGTGAAGGCGCTCGCCGACGTGTCGTTCGACATCCGCAAGGGCGAGATCCGCGCCATCATCGGCCCGAACGGCGCCGGCAAGACGTCGATGCTGAACTGCATCAACGGCTTCTACCACCCGACCGACGGCTGCATCACCTTCAAGGGCCGGCGCCGGGCGAAGATGCGCCCTCACGCCGCCGCCCGCGGTGGCATCGCGCGCACGTTCCAGAACGTCGCCCTGTTCAAGGGCATGACGACGCTCGACAATCTCATGGCCGGCCGCGCGCTCAAGATGCACAAGAGCTTCTTCTGGCAGCTCCTCCGCCACGGCCCGGCGATGGATGAGGAGATCGCGCATCGCCGCGTCGTCGAGGACATCATCGACTTCCTGGAGATCCAGGCGATCCGCAAGGTCCCGGTCGGCAAGCTTCCCTACGGGCTGCAGAAGCGGGTCGAGCTCGGGCGCGCCCTCGCCATGGAGCCGGAGCTGCTCCTCCTCGACGAGCCGATGGCCGGCATGAACCTCGAGGAGAAGGAGGACATGTCGCGCTTCGTCCTCGACGTGAACCAGCAGTTCGGCACCACGATCGCGCTGATCGAGCACGACATGGGCGTGGTGATGGACCTGTCCGACCGGGTCGTGGTGCTCGAGTACGGCAGGAAGATCGCCGACGGCAAGCCCGACGAGGTCAAGCGCGACCAGCGCGTGATCGACGCCTATCTCGGCGTCGCGCATTGAGGGGGTGAGCGGCATGGCGTCGGACGCGGGCGCGCTTCGCAGCCCCGGCATCTCGCCCAGAACCGTGACGCGGCTTCTCGTCCTCGGCGGCGTTGTCGTGCTCGTCGCCGCTCTCGCTCTCGCGGCTGAGAGCGGCGCGATCGGCCGCGGCAACCTTCTCTACGACGTCCTTGTCGATCCTTTCATGCTCATGATCCAGGCGCCGGACCTGTTCGTCCAGACGCTGTGGGAAGGTCTCGTCTCAGGCGTGCTCTACGCTCTCATCGCGCTCGGCTTCGTGCTCATCTTCAAGGCCTCTGGCGTGTTCAACTTCGCGCAGGGGATCATGGTGGTGTTTGCCGCCCTGACGCTCGTCGGGCTCCACGAGAAAGGCGTGCCGGCGCTCGTCGCCCTGGTGCTCGCGGTCGGCGTGATGCTCGTGCTCGCGATCGCCGTCGAGCGCGTGGTGCTGCGTCCCCTGGTCAACCAGCCCGACATCATCCTGTTCATGGCGACCTTCGGCCTGACCTATTTCCTGATCGGCCTCGGCGAGCTGATCTTCGGCGGCAGCCCGAAGCAGATGATTGCGAGCGAGCTCTACCTGCCGACGGGCGCGACCGACGCCGAGATATTCGGCGGGCGGGTGCGGTTCCAGCATATCGACGTCGCCGCCGGGGTGATCGCCTCGGTGATGATCGCGGCGCTCGCGGTGTTCTTCTCGAAGACCCGGATCGGCCGGGCGCTGCGCGCTGTCGCCGACAGCCACAAGGCGGCGCTGTCGGTCGGCATCTCGCTCAACCAGATCTGGGTCATCGTCTGGTTCACGGCGGGGATCGTCGCGCTCGTCACCGGCATCATGTGGGGGGCCCGCTCCGACGTCTCCTTCGCGCTCCAGGTCATCGCCTTGAAGGCGCTGCCGGTGCTGATCCTCGGCGGCTTCACCTCGATCCCGGGCGCGATCGTCGGCGGCCTCGTCATCGGCATCGGCGAGAAGATCGGGGAGTTCTACTGGGGCCCGCTCGTCGGCGGCGGCATCGAGACCTGGCTCGCCTACGTGATCGCCCTCCTCTTCCTGCTGTACCGGCCGCAAGGGCTGTTCGGCGAGAAGATCATCGAGCGGGTGTGACGTGTTCTACCGCGAGGCCGGGCAATTCAAGACGAGCTACGCCGCCGACATGGCGGTGTTCCCGCTGCGCCAGGACCGCGTCGGCATCGCCGTCATCATCGCGGCGGCCCTGGCGCTCTCGTTCGCCAACGACTTCATCGTGCAGGCGGTGCTGATCCCGTTCCTGGTCTTCTCGCTCGCGGCGATCGGGCTCAACATCCTGACCGGCTATGCCGGCCTCCTGTCGCTCGGCACCGGCGCCTTCATGGGGGTCGGCGCCTACGCCTGCTACAAGCTGACGACCGCCTTCCCGGGCGTGAACATCCTCGTCTGGATCCTGGTCTCCGGCCTCTTCTCGGCGGCGGTCGGCACGCTGTTCGGGCTGCCGTCGCTGCGCATCAAGGGGTTCTACCTCGCCGTCGCGACGCTCGCGGCGCAGTTCTTCCTGCAGTGGTGCTTCAACCGCGTGCCGTGGCTCTTCAACTACAACGTCTCCGGCGCGATCGAGGCGCCGCTGCGCACCCTCTTCGGCGTGCCGATCGTCGGGCCGGCGGCACAGCCGCAGACGCGGTACCTCGTGCTCCTCGGGCTCGTCATCCTGCTCACCTGGGTCGCCTCGAACCTCGTCCACGGCCGCATCGGGCGGGCCTGGATGGCGGTGCGCGACATGGACATCGCCGCCGAGCTCATGGGCATCAAGCTCCTGCCGACGAAGCTCCTCGCCTTCGCGGTGTCGTCCTATTTCTGCGGCGTTGCCGGCGCCGCGATGGTGTTCCTGTGGTACGGCAGCGCCGAATATACCGTGTTCGACATCAACCAGAGCTTCAGCGTGCTGTTCATGGTGATCATCGGCGGGCTCGGCAGCCTGATCGGCTCCTTCTTCGGCGCCGCCTTCATCTCGATCCTGCCGACGGTGCTCAAGTTCGGGCTGCCGGCCCTCGGCGTGCCGATCGAGGCCGCGACGGCCGAGCACTTGACCGCCATCCTGGTCGGTGCCCTGATCATCCTCTTCCTGATCATCGAGCCGCACGGCCTCGCGCGGCTCTGGCAGATCGGCAAGCAGAAGCTTCGGGTCTGGCCGTTTCCCTATTGACAGCCGAGGCCCCGCGCCCGAGGCCTTCAGGAGACGGGAGTTCGAAGAACAGGTCCGCCGCGAGCGGACCGGACATGGAGGAAAGAATGACGTTTCGCACCATCAGCCTCTTGGCCGGCGCGGCTCTGCTCGCCGGCGCCGCCGCGCCGGCGCTGGCGCAGGATCAGCTCTACGTGCCGATGAACACCTACCGGACCGGCCCCTTCGCGGGCTCGGGCGTCCACGTCGCCGACGGGATGCGCGACTACATCACGCTGCTGAACGAGCGCGACGGCGGCATCGGCGGCGTCAAGATCAATTACGAGGAGTGCGAGACCGGCTACGACACCAAGAAGAGCGTCGAGTGCTACGAGTTGCAGAAATCGAAGGGCTCGATCATCTACAGCCCATGGTCGACCGGCGCGACGCTTGCCGCCATTCCGCGCGCCGCGGCCGACAAGATCCCGATCCTGTCCATGGCCTACGGGCTCTCGGCCTCGGCGGACGGCAACGTCTTCCCCTGGGTCTTCAACCCGCCCGACACCTATTGGGACGGCGCCTCGGTGTTCATCAAGCACGTCGCCGAGAAGGAAGGCGGGCTCGACAAGCTCAAGGGCAAGAAGATCGGGCTCATCCACCTCGACGCGCCGTTCGGTAAGGAGCCGATCCCGCTGCTTGAGAAGCTCGCCAAGGAGTACGGCTTCGAGCTGAAGCTCTATCCCATCGCCGCCCAGGACATGCAGAACCAGGGCTCGGTCTGGCTCAACATCCGCCGCGACCGCACCGACTGGCTCTACAACCAGGGCTGGGGCACCATGAACCCGACCGCCGTCAAGGAGGCGATCAAGGCCGGCTTCCCCACGGGTAAGCTCGTCGGCGTCTGGTGGGCCGGCAGCGACGACGACGCCCGCGCCGGCGGCGCCCAGGGCAAGGGCTACAAAGCGCTGAGCTTCAACCTCGCCGGGACCGATTTCCCGGTCATCAAAGGGATCCAGAAGCACGTCGTCGACAAGGGGCTCTCGAAGGCGCCGAAGGAGAAGGTCGGCGAGATGCTCTACAATCGCGGCGTCTACAACGCGATGCTCATCGCCGAGGCGATCCGCAACGCGCAAGGCATCAGCGGCAAGAAGATCGTCACCGGCGAGGACGT
>JAJKJG010000298.1 GCA_021154065.1 Methylobacterium sp. | reverse complement strand
CCGATCAACAAGGGCAACTCCGGCGGCCCGACCTTCAACCTCCAGGGCGAGGTCGTCGGCATGAACACGGCGATCTACTCGCCGTCCGGCGGCAGCGTCGGCCTTGCCTTCGCGGTGCCGGCCGCGACCGTGCAGACGGTCGTCGACCAGCTGCAGCAGGACGGGCGCGTCAGCCGCGGCTATCTCGGCGTGCAGATCCAGCCGCTGACGAAGGAGCTCGCCCAGGGCTTCGGCCTCTCGACCGAGAAGGGCGCGCTCGTCGCCGGCGCGCAGGACGGCACGCCGGCCGAGAAGGCGGGCCTCAAGTCCGGCGACGTGATCACCGCGGTCGACGGCGAGCCGGTCGCGAACGCCCGTGAGCTCACCCGCAAGATCGGCGCGCTGAAGCCCGGCGCCAAGGCCGAGATCACCTATCTTCGCGACGGCAAGGAGCGCACCGCGACGGTCGCGCTCGCCTCCCAGCCGGGCGAGAAGGAGGCGAAGGCGTCGCCGTCGCGTAGCGATGACGGCCTGCCGAAGCTCGGCCTCGAGCTTGCGCCCTCGCGCGAGGGCGAAGGCGTCGCCGTCGCCGCGGTCGACCCGGACGGGCCGGCGGCCCAGAAGGGCGTCAAGGAGGGCGACGTCATCCTCGAGGTCGGCGGCCAGGCGGTGTCGAAGCCGGCCGACGTCAAGGCCGGGCTCGAGGCGGCGCACAAGGCCGGCAAGGCCGCGGTGCTGCTGCGCGTCAAGAGCAAGGAAGGCACCCGCTTCGTCGCCATCGCGATGCCGAAGGCGGGCTGAGCTCACAGTCACCTCTCCCCGCCATGCGGGGAGAGGGCTTCGCGGCGAGGCCGCGAAGCAAGCCCGAAGGGCGAGGGTGAGGGGCTGCCGACGATCGCGCTCCGCCGTCGACAGCCCCTCACCCGCTCGGGCTCCCGCCCGAGTCGGCCTCTCCCCGCAAGCGGGGCGAGGCGAGGCCGCCGTTTCTTTTTGCGCCGCGCCCGGTGTAGACCGGCGGCGAACGGAGACCGCACGGCGATGAGCGCGAACGGCGATACCCTCGAGCACCTGTCGACTTGGCTGCGCACCGAGAGCCCGACGCACGCGCCGGCCGGCGTCAACCGGATGATGGACCTCGTCGCGGCCGAGGTCGCGGACGCGCCGGTCGCGGTCGAGCGCATCGCGGGCCGGGCCGGGCTCGGCGACGTGCTGGTGCTGCGGGCGGGGCCGCAGACGAGCGAGCCCGCCGTGCTCGTCATGTCGCATCTCGACACCGTGCACCCGCTCGGCACCGCCGATCACCATCTGCCGGTGCGGCTCGAGGGCGACCGGCTCTATGGCCCGGGTTGCTACGACATGAAGGGCGGGGCTTATCTCGCGCTCGAGGCCTTCAAGACGGTCGCCCGCTCCGGCGGCGCCCGGCGGCCGCTCGTCTACCTCATGACGCCCGACGAGGAGATCGGCAGCCCGACGACGCGGGCGATGATCGAGGACCTCGCCCGCAACGCCGCCTTCGCGCTCGTCACCGAGCCCGCCCGCGACGGCGGCAAGGTCGTGACCGGGCGCAAGGGCGTCGGCCGCTTCGAGGTGCATGTCGAGGGTAGGCCGGCGCATTCGGGCTCGCGCCACGCCGACGGGCGCAGCGCCATCCGCGAGGCGGCGCGCCAGATTCTCGCCATCGAGGCGATGACCGACTACGGGCGCGGCGTGACGACGACGGTCGGCATGATCTCCGGCGGCACCGCCGCGAACGTCATCCCGCAGCATTGCCGCTTCGCCGTCGACCTGCGCGTCGTCAACGCCGCCGACGGCGAGCGCCACGGCGCCGAGATTCTCGGCCTCAAGGCCCACGATCCCGACGTGAAGCTCACCGTCACCGGCGGCATGAACCGGCCGCCTTACGAGAAATCGGCGGGCGTCGCCAAGCTCTACGAGCGCGCCCGCAGCCTGGCCGAGGAGCTCGGCTTCGAGCTCGGCGAGGTGCCGCTCACCGGCGGCGGCTCGGACGGCAACTTCACCGCGGCGCTAGGCGTGCCGACGCTCGACGGCCTCGGCATCGACGGCGACGGCGCCCACACGCTGCACGAATACGGCCTCGTCTCCTCGATCGAGCCGCGGCGGAAGCTGATGGTGCGGCTCCTCGAGACGCTGTAGATGCGATCGATGCGGATCATAGGCCTCGCAACATTTTCGGTCCTGACCGCCGGCGTCGCCGCCTTCGGTCAGGCCGGGCCGCAGAAAGTCGGTTGGCGCGAGCTTGCCGCGCATCCGGAGCGCTACCTCGGCAAGCGGATCGAGCTTTCAGCCGCCTATTGCAGCAGCGACGAGAAAGGCGCGTTCGACTGCTCGACCGATGGCCCGGTTCATGTCGCGCCAGCGGCGCTCGCGCCGGCGCGCGCCAGGCAGAAGGTCGAAACCGATTGCGGCGGGCTCGACACCATTGAGCGCAGCCGATCCTGCCGCGCGCGCATCCGCTTCACGCCGACGTCGATTCGGCGGGATACGGATGTTGCGGGAAAACGCGTCCTCGTCTTGGCGGCCGATGAGGCTGAGCTCTCGTTCTGAGCTAGCTGTCGGCGCGCAAGGACGAACTTCAGGAAAACCGCCACCGCCCGCGCCCCGTCGATCACGAACTGCACCGCGAGCGCGGCGAGGATGACGCCGAGGAGGCGGGTCAGCACCGCCTGGCCGGTGACGCCGAGGAGGCGGGCGAGCGGCTCGGCGGCGGCGAAGACCGCAAGGCAGGCGAACATCACCGCGGCGACGAGCGCGAGGAGGAGGGCGAGCGCGAGCGGGCTCGCCTCGGCGCGGCCGGCCAAGAGGATCATCGCCGTGATGGCACCGGGGCCGGCCATCAGCGGCATCGCGAGCGGGAAGGCGGCGACGTTGCGGATGTGGTCCTGCGTGATCGCGACCTCGGCGGTGTGCAGCTTGCGGTCGCTGCTGCGCTCGAACACCATCTCGAAGGCGATCCAGAACAGGAGCAGCCCGCCGGCGATCCGGAACGCCGGCAGGCCAACGCCAAGAAGCCGCAGCAGCACCTCGCCGCCGAGGCCGAAGAAGGCGAGGATGCCAAACGCGATCAACGCCGCCCGCGCCGCGACGCGCCGGCGCTCGTCCGCCGTCATGCCGCGGGTGACCGAGAGGAAGATCGGCGCGAGCCCCGGCGGGTCGACCGTCACGAGGAGCGTCACGAGCGCGGAGGCAAGGAAATCGGCGTACATGGCGATGAGCTTAGCGCACGATCGGGCCGGAGTCGGATTCGAATGCCGACGCGCTTCCTCCTCTGGCCGAGCGGGCCATCCTACAAGGCCCTCATCCTGAGGTGCGAGCCCCGGACTTCGTCCGGGGCGAGCCTCGAAGGACGCAACCCTGCCGGTGCTGCGCCGGACCGCCGTTGCGTGCTTCGAGGCTCCCCCGGGGCAAGCCCGGGGTCGCACCTCAGCATGAGGAGACTTGTGATGCCCCCCAACACCGTGGATCGCGCCCGGTTTCGGCTTGAAAACAGCGCCCGAAACGGCCAATTAAGGGCTTGATTCCTCTCACATTCATGCGCGGCGGAGGCGGGCCTTCCCGGCGCCGCCGATAAGCCCGGCGCCAGCCGCCGCAGCAGCAGGAAAGCTCAGCCTTGGCAGACCCGAAGGACCCCCGCTCCGGCCCGCCCGATCTGCCGCCGCCGGCGAGCGACGTGAAGCCGGTCCAGATCACCGACGAGATGCGCCGCTCCTACCTCGATTACGCGATGAGCGTGATCGTCTCGCGGGCGCTCCCTGACGCCCGCGACGGCCTGAAGCCGGTGCACCGGCGCATCCTCTACACGATGTTCGAGAACGGCTTCACGCCCGACAAGCCGTACAAGAAATCGGCGCGCGTCGTCGGCGACGTAATGGGCAAGTACCACCCGCACGGCAACCTCGCGATCTACGACGCGCTCGTGCGCATGGCGCAGGACTTCTCGATGCGCCTGCCGCTGATCGACGGGCAGGGCAATTTCGGCTCGATCGACAACGACCCGCCGGCGGCCGACCGCTACACCGAGGCCCGCCTCGACAAGGCGGCGATGCCGCTCCTCGACGACCTCGACAAGGACACCGTCAACTTCACGGCGAACTACTCGGGCGAGTTCGAGGAGCCGAGCGTGCTGCCGGCGAAGTACCCGAACCTGCTCGTCAACGGCGCCGGCGGCATCGCCGTCGGCATGGCGACGAACATCCCGCCGCACAACCTCGGCGAGGTCATCGACGCCTGCACGGCCTATATCGACGACCCGGCGATCTCGATCGACGACCTGATCGCGATCGTGCCGGGGCCGGACTTCCCGACCGGCGCCCAGATCCTCGGCCAGGCCGGCGCGCGCGCCGCCTACCACACCGGCCGCGGCTCGATCATCATGCGGGCGAAGTGGCACACCGAGGAGATGCGCCGCGAGCGCGAGGCGATCGTCTTCACCGAGATCCCCTACCAGGTGAACAAGGCGCACCTTGTCGAGAAGATCGGCGAGCTCGTGCGCGAGAAGAAGCTCGAGGGCATCGCCGAGCTCCGGGACGAGTCCGACCGCGACGGCATCCGCGTCGTCGTCGAGATCAAGCGCGACGCCGTCGTCGACGTGGTGCTGAACCAGCTCTACCGCTACACCGCGCTGCAGACGAGCTTCGGCGCCAACATCGTGGCGCTGAACGGCGGCCGGCCCGAGGTCATGAACCTCAAGGACCTGATCCGCGCCTTCGTCGATTTCCGCGAGGAGGTCGTCAGCCGCCGCACCAAGTTCCTCCTCGGCAAGGCGCGCGAGCGCGCCCACGTGTTGTGCGGCCTCGCCATCGCGGTCGCGAACATCGACGAGGTCATCCGCCTCATCCGCGCCGCGCCCGACCCGAACTCGGCCCGCGAGGAGCTCATGGGCCGCGACTGGCCGGCGCGCGACATCGCGCCGCTGATCGCGCTCGTCGACGACCCGCGCCACCGCCTCGCCGAGGACGGCAGCTACCGCCTCTCCGAGGCGCAGGCGCGGGCGATCCTCGACCTGCGCCTGCAGCGCCTGACCGCGCTCGGGCGCGAGGAGGTCGGCGGCGAGCTGACGAAGCTCGCGGCCGAGATCTCCGACTATCTCGACATCCTGCGCTCCCGCGTCCGCATCCTGACCATCGTCAAGGACGAGCTGAAGGCGGTGCGCGAGGCGTTCGCGACGCCGCGCCGGAGCGAGATCGTCGCCTGGGATTCGGACGTCGAGGACGAGGATTTGATTCAGCGCGAGGACATGGTCGTGACCGTGTCGCACGCCGGCTACATCAAGCGCGTGCCGCTCTCGACCTACCGGGCGCAGCGCCGCGGCGGCAAGGGCCGCTCGGGGATGCAGACTCGCGAGGAGGATTTCGTCACCCGGCTGTTCGTGGCGAACACCCACACGCCGGTGCTGTTCTTCTCCTCGCTCGGCCAGGTCTACAAGGAGAAGGTCTGGCGGCTGCCGCTCGCGGCGCCGAACGCCAAGGGCCGGTTCCTGCGCGGCATGCTGCCGCTCGAGGAGGGCGAGCGCATCACGACGATCATGCCGCTGCCCGAGGACGAGGCCTCCTGGGACCGGCTCGACGTGATGTTCGCGACGCGATCCGGCAGCGTCCGCCGCAACAAGCTGTCGGACTTCGTGCAGGTCAACCGCGCCGGCAAGATCGCGATGAAGCTCGACGAGGGCGACGAGATCGTCGACGTGCAGATCTGCTCGGTGGCCGACGACGTGCTGCTCACGACGGCGAAGGGCCAATGCATCCGCTTCCCCGTTCCCGATGTGCGCGTGTTCAAGGGCCGCGACTCGACGGGCGTGCGCGGCATTGCGCTCGGCCAAGGCGACCGCCTCATCTCGATGGCGATCCTGCGCCATGTCGACGCGACGCCGGAGGAGCGGATGACGTTCCTGAGACGCGCCTCGGCGATGCGTCGCGCCCTCGGAATCGAGCCGGCGGACGAGCCGTCGGCGAATGGCGTGGAGAGCACGGAGGCGGAGGAGCCGGTGACCCGGGAGGTCGAGCTTGGGGACAAATACGCCCAGATGGACGAGGCCGAGCAGTTCGTGCTGACGATCTCCGAGAAGGGCTACGGCAAGCGCACCTCGTCCTACGAGTACAGGATCACGGGACGCGGCGGCAAAGGCATCGTCGCCATGGCGGTGAACGAGCGCAACGGCAAGCTCGTGGCCTCCTTCCCGGTCGAGCACTCCGACGAGATCATGCTGATCACCAACGAGGGCCAGACCATCCGCGTGCCGGTCGACGACATCCGCATCGTCGGGCGCGGCACGCAAGGCGTGACGGTGTTCAAGACCGACGGCGCCCGCGTCGTCTCGGTCGAGCACATCGAGGGCGAGGACGGGGACGGCGAGAACGGAGGCGGGGAGGGGGCCTGAGGGGTCGAAGCCCAATCGCCTCGAGGCGTCCGCCGCCTCGTGATTGAAGCCGCATCTCCCCTGGCATCTGCATTGCGGCAGGGATAGTCTATCGGGCGGCGCGGCGCTCGTGCGAGGTGACCGATGAGGCGGCGGGAGTTCATCGCGGTTCTCGGCGGCGCCGCAGCCGCCATCCCGCTCAGCCCCGCAGCCGCGCAACGACGCGCCGTCCGGATCGGCTGGCTCGTCTTCGGCGGCGCGACGCTCGGGCCGATCGACCAATCGTTGAAGGATGCGCTTGCCCAGCGCGGGTTGATCGAAGGCCGCAACATCGAAATCGTCCACCGCCACGCGAATGGCATTGCGGCACGGCTTCCGGAATTGGCCGCCGAGCTCGTCGCGCAACAGCCCGACCTGCTGCTGGCGGTCGGCGGCGATGTCGCCAAGGCATTGTTCGATGCCAGCCACGGCGCAATTCCGATCGTCGCTGGCATCAGCGATAACCCGATACGGGCCGGAATGGCTGCGTCGCTTGCCCGGCCGGCCACGAATTTCACCGGGCTCACGTTCCTGACCGATGAAATGGCGGCAAAGCGGATGGAGCTGCTCAAGGAGGTAGCCCCCGACACCCGGCGCGTTGCGGCGATCTTCAATCCGCAACACTTCGATGACGAGCTGACGTTCGCGCGACGTGGGGCAGACTCGCTCGGCATCGCGCTGACGGCGTACCCGATCAGCAACGTTGCCGAGCTCGATGTCGCATTGGACGCGACGCGTGCGAGCGGCGCCGACAGCCTGTTCGTCATCGCATCGCGCTTGACCAATTTCGTTGCCGCCAGGATCGCAAGGCATGGTCAGGAGCGGCGGCTGCCGGTGATCGCGTCGTGGCGCGAATTTGCCGCCGATGGTGCGTTGCTGTCCTATGGTCCAAGCCGCATTTTCGAGGCAAAGCGCCTCGCCGGCTACGTGGAAAAGATCATCGATGGGGCAAAGCCGGCCGACCTGCCGATCGAGCAGCCGGTGAAATTCGAGCTGGTCGTCAATCTCAAGACGGCGCGCACCCTCGGCTTGACGATCAGCCCGGACTTCCTGCTGCGGGCCGACGAGGTGATCGAGTGAGCCCCCGGCCTGATCGGCGGCTCACCCGGTGATGCGGGCGCCCGGGCCCTTCCACTGCTTGACGCCGAGATTTTCGCAGCCCTGAGCGGTCTGGTTGAGGTTGACGCTGCCGGAGCTCGTGAAGCTGTTGAGGACGAGCTTGGTGCAGATCGGGTTGTTGCTGCTCGGGTTGCCGTGGATCTTCAGGTCGGCCTTCGGCAGGTAGACGAGGCCGTCGGCATTGAGCGTCGCGCCCGGACCCCAATCGGCGTCGACCTGGAAGGTGAGCGCCGGATCCTGATACACGGAGACGCCCCGCCACGGATTGTTGACGCCCGTCGGGGGCGAAAGCGTCAGGCTCGCGGCGTGTCCGTTGCCGTTCGGAAACTCGATCGCGCTCGCCTTGGTGTTGTCGCCGGTGAGGACGAAAGCCACCCGGCTCGTCTGGATCGAGGCGTCGCCGTCGAGGATGAGGCGGCCGTTCTCGATGACGATCACCGTGTCGGCGCCGCCGCCCGTCAGGTCGCCGCTGCCGGACAGCGTCAGGTCGCCGCAGACGTGATATTCGGTGTGCGTCGGCTTCATCAGCGTGACGACCTTGGGCGAGGGCGGCACCGTTCCCGGAACCCAGGTTACCCCCGGCCAGGCGCTGCACTGCTTGGTGATGTTGATGGCGAGCTCGGCGTAGATGTCCGGCACGACCGCGGCGCCGGATTGCGGGTTGCTGCAGCCGGTGGCCGTGCCGGCGGCGATCGAGGCCAGCGCGCCGGTGCTGTGGCCGTTGCACTTGAGGCTGGTGTTCGAGCGGATGGTGCAGCCCGAGAGCGCGACGTTCGGGGCGCCGTTGAAGGTCAGCGACGCGTCGGAGACCGGCTGCCCGGTGTCGAGCGTCAGGATGCAGGAGGTGTCCGCCTGGTTCCCCCCCGCGGCCTTGCCGCTGGCGCCGATCGGGATCTGCTGGATGCCGGCGATGCCGACGAAGGTCGTCGGCACCGAGGCCGAGGCGGTGCCGACATAGGCGCCCTGCGCGTCCTTGGTGAAGCCGGCGCTGGCGGTGCCCTTGTAGGCGGCCTTGAACACGTTCGCCGCGGTCGTCGTCCAGGTCTGGCTCGCGTCCTTGGCGCCGGCGAGGACGGCGGCGTCGACCGCCACCTGAAGCTCGGAGCGTTCCGTGACCGAGCGCGTGTAGTCGATGGCGGCGCCGGCCATGAAGGCGACCGGAATGAGGGCGAGGGCGAAGATCTGCGCGACCGAGCCGCGCCGGTCCTGGGCGATCTGGGAAAGAAACTGAGCGAGCATCGGCGAAGTCTCGATGGAAAACTCCATGAGCCTAGCCGCGACCGCTCAAATAAACGTCGCAATCGGCGCGCAATTGCGACGCTCGCCGTTAACGCGGCGCTCACCTTTCAAAGCATGATCCCGAAAAGTGGCTACCGGTTTTCGGAAAAGATCATGCTCAAGCAAAGAGGTAGAGCGGGATGACGACTCGACGAGGCGTCATCGCGCGCTAGCGCGCCGCGTCTTCGCCCTCAGACGAAGGTGAAATCCTCGGTGACGAGGCTCGTCTTGAGCACGTTCGCCAGCGTCAGGGTGTGTCCGCCGGCGTCGGTGAAGATGGTGTTGGTGCCGTCCTGCACGGCGTGCGCCATCGCGTCGGCGAAATTCGCGAAGGTCGCGGTCGCGAACTGGATCACGTCGTGGCCCACAGGCCCGGCGCCGGGCGTGAAGTCGATGACGAGGCTCGTCTGGAACGTCGCGTCGAAGATGAACCTGTCGTCGCCGGCGTCGCCCTTGAGGTAGTCGCTGCCGGAGCCGGCAAACAGCGTGTCGTTGCCGTTGCCGCCGACGAGGACGTCGTCGCCGGCGCCGGCGCTGAGGTAGTCGTCGCCGTCGCCGCCGATGACGGTGTCGTTGCCGTCATGCGCGAAGATGATGTCGTTGCCGTTCTCGCCGTTGAGGTAGTCGTTGCCGTCCTCGCCGAGCAGCGTGTCGGCGCCGTCGCCGCCGAAGACGAGGTCGTCGCCCGCCCCGCCGTTGACGTAGTCGTCGCCGCCGGCGCCGAGCACCGTGTCGGTGCCGGACCCGCCAAAGAGGAGATCGGCGCCGTCGCCGCCGTCGAGATAATCGTTGCCGCTATCGCCGAGGAGCGTGTCGGCGCCGCCGTTGCCGACGATGAGGTCGTCGTCGGCGCCGCCGTTCAGGTAGTCGTTGCCGTCGGCGCCGATGACGGTGTCGTTGCCGGCCTCCCCGAAGAGCTTGTCGTTGCCGCCGCCGCCGACGAGATAGTCGTTGCCGCCGCCGCCGAGGAGCACGTCGTCGCCGCCGCCGCCGTTGAGCGTGTCGGCGGCAGCGCCTGCGAAGAGCGTGTCGGGTCCCGGCCCGCCGATCGCGACCTCCGGCTCGAGATCGCCGACCGCGACCGTGAACGCCTTGTCGAAGGAAAGCCCGTCGATGTCCGTCACCCGCGCCACGATGATGTGCCCCGGCGCCGGCTCGAAATCGAGGAGGATGCCGTTCGCGACGGTGATGTTGCCGGCGTTGTCGATCGCAAACCGGCCGCCGCCGTTGTCCGTCAGGGTGTAGGCGAGGGGCTGGCCGTCGGGATCCTGGCCGGTGACGGTGCCGACGAGCGCCCCGTCGGGGCTGTTCTCGGCGATCGCGAGCGGACCGCCGGTGATGTCGGTCGGCGCGAGCCCGCTCGAGACCGTCGCGGTCACGGTCGCGGTCTGCGCCGGCGCGCCGCCGTCGCTCAAGGATACGGTGAAGCCGCCGGCGGCGCCGCTGCCGTCGTGCTGGAACGAGACGAGGTTCGCGGCGAGATCCGCCTGCGTGAAGCTCGCCGTCGCGGCGCCGCTCCGCCGGATGACGCCGTGCGTGGCCCCAGTGACGGTGTACACGAGCTCGGCCGGCGTGTTGTCAGGGTCACTGGCGGTGAGATCCGCGGTCGTCACCACGACCGCACCGCCGTTCACGACGGTGATCGCGTCGTCGCCGCCGAGCACCGGCGCGTCGTTGACGTGCGGACTGACCGTGGCCGTGACGGTCGCGCCCTGCGGCGCCGCGGTGCCGTCGGTGAGAGACACCGTGAAGCTGCCGTCAAGCTCGCTGCCGTCGTGGCTGAACGAGACCAGGCTCGCGGCGAGGTCGGCTTGCGTGAAGCTCGCCGCCGCGGCGCCGCTCTTCAGTACGCTGCCATGCGACGTGCTCGTCACCGTGTAGACGAGCTCTGCGGCGCCGTTGTCGACGTCGCTCGCCGTGAGGTCGGCGGTCGTCACCGCGACGGTTCCGCCCTCCGCGACCGTGATGGCATCGTCGCCGCCGAGCACCGGCGCGTCGTTGACCGGCCCGACGGTGATGGCGACCGACGCGGTGTTGCTGTCGAGGGCGCCGTCGTTCGCCTTGAAGCTGAAGCTGTCGGTGCCGTTGAAGTCCGCTGCCGGGGCGTAGGTGAAGCTGCCGTCCGGGTTCAGCGCCACCGTGCCGTGGGTCGCGCCGCCGTTTACGCCGACGAGGCTGTAGGTGAGCTGCGCCGCCGTGTTGTCGGCGTCGGTCGCGACGGCGTTGCCGAAGATCGTCGTGTCCTCGTTGCCGCTCGCCGATCCGGCCTGCGCCACCGGCGCGTCGTTGACGGCGGTGACCGCGATTGTCGTGTGGGCGGTGTTGCTGGACTCGGTCTCGTCGCCGACCACGACCGTGATGTCGCGGGGGGGCGTGTGGGGGTTTTCGCTCGAGCTGCCGAACACCACTTGGCGCAGCGCCGCCTGGTAGTTCGCCGGCGAGGCTGCTCCGCCGAGCCCGACGATGATCTGGCCCGGAACCGACGTGGTGTCGACCGTGCCGGTGATCCCGCCCGGCAGCGCGCCGATCGCGAGGCTGTCGCCGGGCTTCGCGTTCGTCAGGGTGATCGTCGCGAAGGTCAGGTTGCCGGCCGGGTTCGTGACGACCGCATCCGTATCGGCGATCGGCACGGCCGGGTCGTTCTCGGTGTAGGCGGTCGCGAAGCCGTCGCCGGCGGCGCTGCCGTCGAGATCGAGCGACGGGATGAAGTGGAGGACGGTGGTCTGGACGGTGCTCAGGTTGTGGTCGCGGCCGCCGTCGTCGAGCTGCCACGTGATGCTGCGGGTCGTGCTTGCGCCGCCCTGGCTCGGATCGGCATCCGTCGAGCTGTAGGCGACCGTGGCGAGGACCTGCCGATACTGGTCGAGGGTGGCGGTGCCGGAGAGCGTCAGGGCGTGCGTCGCCGGGTTGTAGAGCACGTCGATGCCGGTGGCGCCGGGATCGGCCGAGAGCACGTCGTCGGCGTCGGGCGTGTCCGTGGAGGTCTCGGGGATGAGGGGCTCGTCGGGCCTGTCGACGATCTGGACCACGGCGCCGGCGAGCGTCGTCGAATCGAGATCGTTGATGACGAGGCTCGGGGATAGCACCACGCCCGGCGAGCCGGGCCGGTACGCCGCCGTCGGCGTGAGCGAATCGAGGCTCGGCGGGTCGTTCTCGCCGACGAGCGTGACCGTGATGCTGCCCGTCGCGACGGGGCTTTGGCCGTCGTCGAACGCGTAGTCGATCTGTGCCGTGGGCGGCGGCGCTTCGCCGCCATAGCCGTAGACGATCTGCTCCAGGACGGCGTTGACGCGGCCCCCGGTCGCGTCCGCGTTGAAGGTGATGACGAGCGCTCCGTCCGAATTCGTGTAGGTGCCGACGATGATGTCGATCGGCTCACTGCTCTGATCTTCGATTTCCTGGAGCAGCACCTGACCGTCCGACAGCGACAGCGTGCCGCTGCCGTCGAACACGTCGTTCGGATTGGCCCCGCCATCCCGCGCGAGGGTCAGGATGGCGCCGTCGTAGCTCGCGGCGCTGCCGATCGTGGCGTCGTCGTCGAGCACCGTGAGCCCGCCGTTCTCGGTATAGGTCGGGGTGTCGTCGAGGCCGATGAAAGCCGCCATGGGCATTCCTCAAGAGGTCGCGTGCCCGGCGGCAGCGGGCGATGGACGGGGCCGCAGGCAAAGGCCGGCTCGCCGATTCGGGCGATACGGCAGGGTTCTTGATGGCGGATAGCCTGACACGCGTCGAGAGACGCAGCCGCCTCGCGCACGACGTTTTTTCGCGCCTGTGGTAATGCGACCTCGGCCAAGCTTCACGGCCGAGCTATCGTCGTCCGGCTTTCGGCGCAACACCGCGCAGAGGCGTCCTGCAGTCCTACGTAGCTTGGGAATCGTACTGCTTCGGCGATTGCGGCGTAGCCACATTGCTGATGTGTCGAGGTGGCGGCTAAGGGCGTGTAGGAATCGATCTTTGCACGTTTGGTAGGCGAAAATGGCTGACCGCGAATCTGACGCGACGCTACCCCCTGACGCGGCGACGGAGCGCCTGCTGATTTTCACATTCTCTGTCGCTCTTCTGGGCGTCACGCTGCTAGTTACGACATAAAGCAAATCAAACTGAATGGATTGATATCACTTTTGAGTCTGGTCAGTACAAGATCGTAATATACGGATTAATGGCGTGCTTAGTCTTCACAACCATAAGGTCTTGCTTTCGGGTATATGAAAGCTATGCGATAACTATTGGAGACAAGTCGCATCACGAGAGGTTCTCTCTGCTACGAAATACATTAGAAGAAATGAAGGTTTTATTAGAGGGCCGTCATATCACAAGCTTAATCAATCAGATGGAGGGGGAATGGGCTTTTGCGCCGCATAGAGCAAGGGACCTCTGAAGTTCGAGCAGCCACATCCTTGTTAAACAATTCAAGAGACGTGAACGTCTCTGCGGTGTTCGATCAGAATCGTGCCCTGCACTTACAGTCGCTCGTTGTCAACATTGAGCAGCAATCGGGCCGGCTGGCCATGGCGCTGAACAACACCGCTGAGGAGCTTTCTGCGCTTAACCAGGCAGTCTCGCGCGCCAAACGAAAGGTCGGCCGATTTTGGACGGACATGACAGTGCGGAGTGCTCGCCTACTCGGCCTTGACTGCCTCGCTCCAATTTTCTGTGCTGTGATGGCAATCGGAGCGGCGGTCGCTAGGCTCGCGCACCTGTTCTAGCTTCGAGAGCCGGATGAAATAGCCCGATCCCGAATCCGAGGAGCCCCGATGCTCAACCCCGAGCTCTTCCTCGCCTTTCTCCTCATCACCCTCGTGCTCGTCGTGACCCCGGGGCCGATCGTGACGCTCGTCATCGCCACCGGCGCGACGCAAGGGCCGCGCGCCGCGCTCGTGACGGTTGCCGGCACCGTCAGCGGCAACGCCATCCTCGTCACCGCGATCGCCTTCGGCTTGTCCTGGATCCTCAAGAGCTCGGCGCCGCTGTTCGAGGCGATCCGGTGGGCCGGCGCCGCCTATCTCGTCTGGCTCGGGCTCCAGGCCTGGCGCCACGCCGGGCGCGAGGCCGAGATGGCGGCGCCGCCGGGCCGGGTGCATTTCTGGCGCGGCTTCCTCGTCGCGCTCTCGAACCCGAAGACGATCGCCTTCTTCACCGCCTTCCTGCCGCAGTTCGTCGACCCGTCGCTGCCGGCCGAGTTCCAGCTCGCCATGATGTGCGCCGTCTCGGTCGTGATGGCGGCGGTCACCGACACCATCTGGGGCATCGCGGCGGGGCTCGGGCGGGCCTGGTTCATGAAGCCCGCCCGCGCCCGCCTCCTCGGGCGCGCCTCAGGCGCGGTGCTCATCGGCGGCGGCGTCTGGCTGTCGCTCGCGCGACGCCCGGCGTGAGCGGCGGCGCGTCAACGCGCGCCCGCACGCTCCAGCATCGCGACGATCGCGGCGTAGCCTCGCGAGCGCGCGTGACCGAGCGGCGTCACGCCTTGGCGGTCGGCGATGTTGACGTCGGCGCCGGCCTCGACGAGCGCCCGCACCGTTTCCTGATGGCGGCGCCCGCCTTGCCCGAGAATCACCGCCTCGAGGAGCGCCGTCCAGCCGAGATTGTTGACATGGTCGAGCGGCGCGCCGGCGCGGATCAGCTCCCGGACGACGCCGTCATGCCCGAGATGCGCCGCAGCGATCAGCGCGGTGCCGTCATAGACGCTGGTGACGAGCGCAGCGCTCGCGCCGCCGGCGATCAGCGCCTCGACCATCGCGGCGTCGTCGCGCACCGCCGCGATCGTCACGGCGTCGTAGCGCTGGCTGTCGAGGAGGGCGGGATCGGCGCCCGCGGCGAGGAGCGT
>JAJKJG010000297.1 GCA_021154065.1 Methylobacterium sp. | reverse complement strand
CGCCGGCGCGGCGCCGCGCTCCCGCCTGCCGGTCGCGCCGCGCTGCCTCCTCATCGGCGCCTCGACGGGCGGTCCCCGTGCGATCGCCGAGGTCCTCGCCGGCCTCAACGGCGCGCTGCGGCAGGTGCCGACGCTCGTCGTGCAGCACATGCCGCCGATCTTCACGACGGTCTTCGCCGAGCACCTCCAGGGCCAGCTCGGGGTTCCGGCCCGCGAGGCGCAGGACGGCGAAGCGCCGGTCGCCGGGCAGATCTACATCGCGCCGGGCGGACGCCACCTCGGGCTTGTCCGCGACAAGCTCCACAAGGTCGTGCTCCGCGTCGACGACGGGCCGGCGGTCAATTTCTGCCGGCCGGCCGTCGACATCCTGTTCCGCGACGCCGCCGCGGTCTTCGGAGTCTCGGCGCTCGCGGTGGTGCTGACCGGCATGGGCTCCGACGGGCTCGCCGGCGCGAAAGCGCTCGCCGCGACGGGCGCTGCCGTCATCGCCCAGGACGAGGCGACGAGCACGGTCTGGGGCATGCCCGGCCATGTCGCCCGGGGCGGTTTCGCCGAGGAGATCCTGCCGCTCGAGGGCATCGCGGCCGCGATCAGGCAGCGGCTCGGAGCCGGCCGGTGACGGAGGCCGAGTTCGACTTCTTGCGCGGCTTCCTTCCTCAAGAGCCGCTCGGGTCTCGCGCTCGCGCCCGAGAAGCGCTACCTCGTCGAGAGCCGCCTCGCGCCGGTGTGCCAGAAGCACGGTCTTGCGACGTTGGCCGACCTCGTCGCGCGGTTGAGGCCCTTGCCGGACCCGGCGCTCGCGCGCGCCGTCGTCGAGGCGATGACGACGAACGAGACCTTCTTCTTTCGCGACCGCGTGCCCTTCGACCTCTTCCGCGACGTGCTCCTGCCGCGCTGCCTCGCGACGCAGGCGGCGACGCGCCGGCTGCGCATCTGGTGCGCCGCCGCCTCGACCGGCCAGGAGCCCTATTCCTTGGCCATGATCCTGCGCGAGGCGGCGCCGCGCCTTCTCGGCTGGACGGTCGAGATCGTCGCGACCGACATCTCAGGCGAGGTGCTCGAGCGGGCGCGGAGCGGGCTCTACAGCCAGTTCGAGGTCCAGCGCGGCCTGCCGATCGCGCTTCTCCTCAAGCACTTCACCCAGACCGGCGGCAACTGGCAGCTTTCGCCGGCGATCCGCGCCATGGTCGAGTTCCGCCAGCTCAACCTGCTCAAGAGCTTCGCCGAGCTCGGCACCTTCGACATCGTCCTCTGCCGCAACGTGCTGATCTATTTCGACGCCGCCGCGAAGGCCGACGTGCTGCGCCGCCTCGCCCGCGCCCTCAACCCCGGCGGTACGGTCGTCCTCGGCGCCGCCGAGACCGTGATCGGGTTGTCGGACGCGCTTACGCCGCACCCGGAGCATCGGGGGCTTTATGTGGCGGGCCGGGGGAGCGCCCCCGCGGTGCCGCTGCGGATTGCCGCGGGGCGGTGACCCGGTCGACGCAAAGCTCGCCCGCCAACGAAAAAGCCCCGGCTCGCGCCGGGGCTTTTCCTTTGCGGTCCGGCCGTACATCCGGGCTCGGACCGCTATGCGAAGGGGTGGCGGCTACACGGCGATGCGGTCCTCGACCTCGGTCGGCTCGCGCAGCACGTAGCCGCGGCCCCAGACGGTCTCGATGTAGTTCTTGCCTTGGCTCGCATTGGCGAGCTTCTTCCGCAGCTTGCAGATGAAGACGTCGATGATCTTGAGCTCGGGCTCGTCCATGCCGCCGTAGAGGTGGTTGAGGAACATCTCCTTCGTCAGCGTCGTGCCCTTGCGCAGCGAGAGGAGCTCCAGCATCTGGTACTCCTTGCCGGTGAGGTGCACCCGGGCGCCGCCGACCTAGACCGTCTTGGTGTCGAGGTTCACGACGAGGTCGCCGGTCGTGATCACCGACTGGGCATGGCCCTTCGAGCGCCGCACGATGGCGTGGATGCGGGCGACGAGCTCGTCCTTGTGGAACGGCTTCGTCAGGTAGTCGTCGGCGCCGAAGCCGAGGCCCTTGACCTTGTCCTCGATGCCGGCAAGGCCGGAGAGGATCAGGATCGGCGTCTTGACCTTCGCGACGCGCAAGGAGCGCAGAACCTCGTAGCCCGACATGTCGGGGAGGTTCAGGTCGAGCAGGATGATGTCGTAGTCGTAGAGCTTGCCGAGGTCGACGCCCTCCTCGCCGAGATCCGTCGTGTAGACGTTGAAGTTCTCGGATTTGAGCATCAGCTCGATCGACTGCGCGGTGGCGCTGTCGTCCTCGATCAGAAGTACGCGCATGTCAGGTCCCCAGCCCCCTGGGCGTGTCGGGCATGAACCCGCCGCCCGCCCATCGCGCATGCGCAACGGGCGCCCCTTTTGATCCGACTCGAAACGCTAACGAGCAATGGTTAACAAACCCTGATTCTGGCGTGCAAGGGCCCGCAGCCGAAACTTTGAAGAATCGGTTTAATATGTTGCGGGCGCGAAGATTCCGGGTTTCCATCCAGCTTAACGTTCCGAGCGAAGAAGAGCTCCTAAGCGACTCTCGCGACTCAGCCCCGCGAGAAAAGCCGAAGGCCGGCTACACGCGGTGCCTCACCAGTGTTAACGAGAGGCGTAAACGAAAGGTTGATGGGGCAGGCGATGGCGGAGAAAAGCGAAAGCCGCCTTTCCGCCGTGAAACGGGCCGTCGAGGCGCTGCCCGCATTCGAGGTCTACGGCCGCGTCGCCGCCGTGCGCGGGCTCCTCATCGAGATCGCCGGGCCGGTCGCGGCGATGCATGTCGGCGGGCGGATCGAGATCGAGACCGGCCGCGGCGGCATGGTCCCGTGCGAGGTCATCGGCTTCTCCGGCGAGCGCGCGCTGGCGATGCCGTTCGGCGCCCTTGCGGGCGTGCGCCGCGGCTGCCCGGCGCATGTGCGCGACGAGATCGTCGGCGTGCGGCCGTCGCGCGGCTGGCTCGGCCGCGTCGTCGACGCGCTCGGGCGTCCGATCGACGGCAAGGGGCCGCTGCCGCAAGGGCCCACGGTCCGCCCCTTCCGGGCCGATCCGCCGCCGGCCCATGCCCGCCGCCGCGTCGGGGCGCCGCTCGACCTCGGCGTGCGGGCGATGAACACCTTCCTGACCGTCTGCGCCGGCCAGCGCATGGGCATCTTCTCGGGCAGCGGCATCGGAAAGTCGGTGCTGCTGTCGATGTTCGCCCGCTACACGGCGGCCGACGTCGCGGTCATCGGGCTCGTCGGCGAGCGCGGGCGCGAGGTCCAGGAGTTCCTGCAGGACGACCTCGGCGAGGACGGCCTCGCGCGCTCGATCGTCGTCGTCGCGACCTCGGACGAGCCGGCGCTGATGCGCCGCAACGCCGCCTATCTGACGCTCGCGCTGTCCGAGCATTTCCAGGACGAGGGCGCGGCGGTGCTGTGCCTCATCGATTCGATCACCCGCTTTGCCATGGCGCAGCGCGACATCGGGCTTGCCGGCGGCGAGCCGCCGACGGCCAAGGGCTACACGCCGACGGTGTTCAACGAGCTGCCGCGGCTCCTCGAGCGCGCCGGCCCCGGCCCGGGCCCCGGCACGATCACCGGCATGTTCACGGTGCTCGTCGAGGGCGACGACCACAACGAGCCGGTCGCCGACGCCGTGCGCGGCATCCTCGACGGCCATGTCGTCATGGAGCGCCAGATCGCCGAGCGCGGCCGCTATCCGGCGATCAACGTGCTGAAATCGATTTCCCGGACCATGCCCCGCGCCTGCGATCCGGCCTATCTGCCGGTCGTCCAGAAGGCCCGGGCCGTGCTCGCGAGCTATGCCGACATGGAGGAGCTGATCCGGCTCGGCGCCTACCGGGCCGGCGCCTCGCCGGAGGTCGACGAGGCGATCGCGCTCATGCCCGAGCTCGAGGCCTTCCTTGCCCAAGGTAAGGAAGATTCAACCTCCATCGGCGATGGTTACGCCAGGTTGGCGGAGATCCTCGGGCGCTAGAGCCCGGCGGCACGCCGGTTGGAGTAGCTCATGAAGTCGCGGGAAACGCTCATCCGCCTCAAGCGCTTCCAGGTCGACGAGAAGCGCCGCCGCGTGGTGCAGATCGAGACCATGATCGCCGATTTCGAGCGCATGGCGTCCGACCTCGACCGCGAGATCGCGGCCGAGGAGCAGAAGGCCAACATCTCCGACCCGGCGCACTTCGCCTATCCGACCTACGCCAAGGCGGCGGCGCAGCGGCGCGACAACCTCCGCCGCTCGGCGCTCGACCTGCAGGATCAGCTCAACGACGCGAAGGCCGAGCTCGGCGAGGCGTTCGAGGAGTTGAAGAAGGTCGAGATTCTCGAGGACCGCGAGCGCTCGGCCGAGCGCGCCCTCGACACCGCCCGCGACCAGGCGGCGATGAACCAGATCGGCCTGTCGCGGCACGCAAGGCCGACGGCTTAAGCTCCTTAGCGCTCGACGAGGGCGCGAACGCGCGTGCCCTCGGCCCCGTACTCGGCCCAGACGCGGTCGCAGAATGCCGCCTTGTCGGCCTTGAGCCCGGCCTCGGCCCGAAGGGTCTCGTCTCGGATGAGCCCGGCATAGGGCTCGGTGTCGAGCATCTCGGGCGAGACCCCGCTCCAGCTCGGGATCTCGGCTGTCGTCCCGAGCACCGGATCGAAGCCGCAGCCGCGCGCCGCGACGCCCAGTACGGCGATCGCGGCGAGCGCGCGCCGCTCCTCGGCCGACGTGCCCTTGGCACCGCCGCCCGCGCGCGCGAGCGCCGCCTGGGCCTTGTCGCGCCCCTCGATCGCCGTGGCGAGCGTCGGCGACAGCTTCAGCGCCGCCTCGTAATCGGCGAGCGCGCCGGCGTGGTCGCCCTTGGCGGCGAGGATCTCGGCGCGCGTCGCGTGCGCCGAGGCGTAGTCGGGCCTGATCCGGACGGCGTCGTCGGCGTCGGCGAGCGCGCGATCGAGGTCGCCTTTGCGCAGATAGGCGGTGGCGCGGTAGTTCAGCGGCCCGGATTCGTTCGGCTTGAGCTTCAACGCCGCGTCGAAGTCGGCGAGCGCCGCGTCCCAGGCGCCCTTGCCGAGATGCGCCCGGCCGCGATTCTGCAGGCTGTAGTCGTCCTTCGGTTCGAGCTTCAGCGCCGCGGTGTAGTCGGCGATGGCCTCGTCCCAGGCCTGCCGATCCATGTGGACGTCGGCGCGCCCCCAATGCGGATTGGGGTATTCCGGATAGAGCCGGATCGCCTCGGTATAGCTCGCGATCGAGCCCGGGAGGTCGCCCTTCTTGTAGTAGCCGAAGCCGCGGTTCGACGCGGCGATGCCCTGGACCGCCTGCGTCTCGCGGCCGCTCTCGATGACCGTCGTGCAGCCGGCGATCTGGCGATCCGGATCGGCATCCTGCTCGCAATCGGCCCGCGCCTTGGCATAGGCCTCGTCCGACATGCGCGGCGCCGCCGCGGGCGCGGGCGCCGGCGCAGGCGGCTTTGCGGCTGGCGCCGTTGCCTCCGGCTGCGCCGGCGCCTTGAACGGATTGGCGGCCTGGCCGCCGCCCGGGCGCTCGGCCGCCGAGGCGAACGGATTGCTCGGGGCAGGCGCCTCGGCCGCGAGGCAGTCCCTGAGCCGGGCGAGCGCGGCGGCGCCCTGGTCGAGCGGCAGGCGCAGGGTCGAGGCGGCGGCGCGCACCTCGAGCGCCGGCACCCGCGCGAGCCCCTCGACGAAGGCGTCGCGGCCGGTGAGGTCGACCGTGACGGCGGTCGCGCTCTCGACCGTGGCCTGAAGCTCCTCCCGCGCCGACCCGGCGACGAGCGTCACCGGATAGCTCGTGCCCTCTCGAGCTTCCACTTCTGCGAAAACATCGCGAGCGTCAGCTGGCTCG
>JAJKJG010000296.1 GCA_021154065.1 Methylobacterium sp. | reverse complement strand
CGGACCCTCGGCGCGAACATCGGCATCGTGTTCCTCGGCATGATGATGGTCGTGATGACGACCGTGTCGTTCTACACGATTACCGTCTATACCCCGACGTTCGGCAAAGCGGTGCTGAAGCTGAGGAGACGGATAGCCTGATCGTCACGTTCTGCGTCGCGCTGTCGAACCTGTTCTGGCTTCCGGTCATGGGCGCCGTCACGGATCGCTATGGGCGTCGCGGCGTGCTCGCGATCTTTTCTGCGCTCACGCTGTTGACGGCCTATCCCGTACTAGCATGGCTCGTCGGTCAGCCCACGTTCGGCAACATGCTCATGGTGCTGCTATGGTTGTCGTTCCTGTACGGCAGCTACAACGGCGCGATGGTCGTTGCGCTGACCGAGATCGTGCCGCGCGACGTCCGCACCGCGGGGTTCTCTCTTGCTTATTCGCTCGCCACCGCGATCTTCGGCGGCTTCACGCCGCTGATCTCGACCTGGCTGATCGATCAGACCGGCAATAACGCGGCCCCCGGTATGTGGATGGCGTTCGGGGGCCTCTGTGGTCTGGGCGCGACGGTCGCCATCTATTGGCTTGGTTTTCACGCGCACGAACGGAACTTGGCGCCGCCCGTGGCGACTCCCGCCGAATGAGCGCTGCACCCGCTATGAGATCGACCTCATGGCTGGAGGCAGTCTAGATCTTGCCCCTTTCGCCTGCACCGACGTCTCGCAGGCGCGGCATGCAAGACAAGATGGTACCGCGTAGTCACTCGACTTTGCACCGGCACGGCCGGCACTGAGATGAGATGTCGCCGAACGGGTCGGCGCGCACATGCCTCAAGATGAGATGACGACGTTATCGGCCGCTCCCGCGTCAGGGGAGCCTTGCTGACATTCTGCTGGAAGTGCACGGCGGCGAGCGCCTGTTGATCGGGCAAGCGGTCGCCGAAAAGCACAAGCAGGGCGAGTGCAAACGCCCACAGCGCACCGCCAAGGCCACAGTCAGCCCAGGTAACCTGCCGGTCTCTCGGATCGTAAACCATCGTGCGCTCCTGCCTCAGGCACGCGCCCGCGAACTGGCGCCAGCTTCGCCCACCTCCGCTTATGTGACCCGCCAGCTTGGCGCTCTATTCCAAGCGGAACGTGCATGCCCTGATCTGACGAGAGCCTTCGGCCGGGAATAATCCACGATCCACGGAGGTCTTTGTCACCAGCGGCGCGAGCCGGTTCGTCGGTCTCGTGAGCCGCACAGGAGAAGGCCATGCTCAATCTTACGCGCCGAGGACTTGTGGTGTCGGCGGCCGCCGCGGCAGCTTTCGGGCTCCAGAAGCCTCTGCGGATCGTCAGCCCTGCTTCGGCCGCGCCGCTGGAGCCCAGCACCGGGTTCCACAGGTTCAACGTCGGTGCGGTCGAAGTGACGGCCGTTTACGACGGCATCTGGCGCAAGCCCCACGATCCGGACTTCATCAGGAACGCGTCGGTCGAAGAGACCAAGGAGGCGCTCTCGAGGGCCGGCCTGACGGCCGCCTTTGTGCCGATCCCGCTCACGGTCTTCGTCCTGAAGATCGGGGACAGGCTGATCATGTGCGACGCCGGATCGGGCGTCGGCCAGTGGCAGGCCAATGCGACCAATCTGCCGGCCAACATGAAGGCGGCCGGGATCGACTACACGAAGATCGGCACGGTCCTCGTCTCGCATTTCCACCCCGATCACGTCTGGGGCCTCATGGAGCGAGGCACCAACGCGCCGGTCTTCCCGAACGCGGAACTCGTCGTGAACGCGGTCGAATACAACTGGTGGACCGACCCGAGCCGCGTCGAGAAGCTTCCCGAAGGGCGCCGCGCCGCCGCGAAGCGGATCGCAGACGTCTTCCCGGCCTGGAAGAACTGGACGCTCGTCGAGGACGGGGCCGAGGTCGCGCCGGGCGTCCGTATCGTCACCGTGCCCGGCCACACGCCCGGACATTCCGCCTACGTGGTCGCTTCCGGCGGCGAGCAGCTGATGGTCTCGGCCGACACCATGTACGTGCCAGCCCTCCTGGCCCCCCATCCGGACTGGCAGGGCAGCTACGACCAGGACGGGCCGGCCGCGATTGCGAGCCGCCGAAAGCTGATCGACCGCGTCATCGCCGACAAGATGACGATCTGCGGCTCGCATTTCCCGTTCCCGGGCACCGGGATCTTCGCGAAGGACGGGGACGCCTATGCGTTCACGCCCGCCAACCAAGCCTGAAGGAACAGAGCAGTGCAAACCATGATCCGCTTCAAGCGCCTCGGCGCGTTCGCGCTCGCGGCCATCCTCGCCACGCCGGCCCTTATCCCGGTCCGGTCGTTCGCGGTCGACAACATGGCCTCCGGCGACGGCGTCGACCTCACGTCCGTCCGCGCGAAGATCAAGGCGAAGGACTACGCCGCGGCGAAAGAGGAGCTGCGCAACCTCGTGGAGGACGCCCAGCACCCCGACGTCTACAGCCTGCTCGGGTTCACGCTGCGCAAGACCGGCGACTACGCGACCTCGCTCGCCTACTACACCAAGGCGCTGGAGCTCGAGCCAGGCCACAAGGCGGCGCGCGAGTACCTCGGCGAGCTCTTCCTCGAAACCGACAAGCTCGACCTCGCCAAAGACCAGCTCGCCGCCCTCGAGCGGCTGTGCCCGGCCGGGTGCGAGGAGCGCGACGACCTCCAGCGGGCGATCGACGCCCGGGCAAGGAACTGACGAGAGCCGCGGGCGGGCGTGCCCGCCCGCCTCACCACGTCCCCGAAAAAAGGAAGCGTCGGATGGCGCATTTCCGCCGCATCGTCGAAGACCGGGCCGGGCCGATCCTGCTGCTCGGACGGCTGTTGCTCGCGTGGCTCTTCGTCCACGAAGGTCTGACTCTCGCCGGCAGTCTCGAGGCCGCGCTCAGCGCGATGGCGAAGCTCGGCGTCGTCGCCCCGCTCGCCCTTGCCGCCATCGCCTTGCAGATCGCCGCCGGCACGGCCCTGGCGATCGGCTTGGGAGCCCGGTTCGCGGCTGCCGCGCTCGGCGTGTTCTGCGTCGCGACCGCGGTCCTGTTCCATACGAAGTTCGGCATCCGGAACGAGCTGCTCCACTTCCAGAAGGACCTCGCCATAGCGGGCGGCATGCTCATCCTGGCTGCGTGCGGCGCCGGAGCCTGGTCCATCGACGGCCTCGTCGCGGCGCGACGGCTTGCCGGGAATAAAGCCCGGCTCCCGCCGGTCTCTGATTGTACGGCCGATTTGGCCGAACAGGGGTGACCGATGTCTGAACTCGCTTTGGCTTCCCTCATCGGGGACCCAGCCTATGCCGACTCGGGAACTCATTCCGGCGGGCCCGCGGCGCTTCTGATCAGCACGACGGGCCGCTAGCGGTGGATGCAGCGCTCACGGCTCCCGCGGCGCAGGCGGTCGCGGAGGAGGACAAGCCCTCCGAGACGGCCTGCGCCCGCGCCCGACAGGCCGCGGGCGCTCACGATTCCGAGCGCTGCCGGCCTCGAGCGGTCCACCAGGTGTACAATGGCGGCAGGTTCGGGAGGAGAGCCGATGACCGATGGCCAGCGGCCGGCTCCGAGTCCAGCCCGAACGCCAGCCTCAAGTCCGGATCCGGCGTGCCGAGCCTGCGGACACCCTGCGGCCGGGCGGAGTCTGGGGGCCGCGGCGAGGCCGACGATCCCGTGCGCGCGGCAGCGGTGACGAGACGCGCCGCGGTGGGCCGTGACGCCATGCCGGACGGCGAGGCCCAGGTTCGCTTTCGCGCCCTCATGCTGCCGCACCTCGACGCCGCCTATAATCTTGCCCGCTACCTCACGCGCGACGGCGATGCCGCGCAGGACCTCGTCCAGGAAGCGTTCGTGCGCGCCTTGAAGGGGTTTGGCCATTACCGAGGAGAGAACGCGAAGGCATGGCTGCTGACGATCGTGCGCAACTGCTTCCTGACCCAGAAGGGCAAGGGCCCGGCGCGGACCGTTTCGCTGGAGGATTACCTGTTCCCCGGCCGTGATCCGGGCGCCGCCGCGCCGGACCTCTGGGATCCCGATCAGGAAACCGCGGAAACGGCCCTGATCCGGCGCGACGACCAGAGGGAAATCCGGGAGCTGCTCGAGGCGCTCCCGCCCGCGTTCCGCGAGATGCTCGTCCTGCGGGAGCTGGAGGAGCTCTCGTACAAGGAGATCGCCGCCGTGACGGACACCCCGATCGGGACGGTGATGTCCCGGCTCGCACGCGCGCGGCAGATGCTGGCGGCGGCATGGACGCGCCGGCAGGCCGGCGGCCGGGAGCAGGCGATATGACAAGCTGCGCTGAGGTGCGATCGGTCATGCACGGGCTGCTGGACGGCGAGCTCGACCCCGCGAACGCGCTTCGCTGCGAGGAGCACCTGACCGGATGCCCCGAATGCGCGTCGGAGTATCGGACCTTCCAGGCGCTCCGGCGCGCGATCCGGACGGGCGACGCGTCGCACCCCGCGCCGGAGGCGCTGCGGTCGCGCGTGCTTCAGGCGCTGGACGCGGAGGCGGAGCGCCCCCGTCTCCCGGCCGCCGGCCGGCCGGCCCCGGCCCGGCCCTTGGGGCGTTGGATCGCCGCCGGCTCGGCGCTTGCGCTTGCAGCCTCTCTCACGCTGTTCGTCGCGGTGCCGCTGCGCGGGCCCGATCTCGAGAACGAGCTCGTCTCGGGGCATGTCCGGTCGCTTCTGGCGGACCACCTCACGGACATCAAGACGTCGGATCAGCACGTCGTGAAGCCGTGGTTCGCAGGGAAGCTCGACTTCTCGCCCCCGGTCGTCGATCTGGCGTCCTCGGGCTTCCCGCTCGTCGGCGGGCGGCTTGAATACCTCTCAGGGCGCGTCATCGCCGCGCTCGTGTTCCGGCGGGGAGAGCATGCCATCAACCTGTTCATCGCGCCCGCAGCCGACAAGGGACCGGCGGCGCTCCGGTCCGACACGCTATCCAGGGACGGCTATCACATCCTGCATTGGACGGCAGGCGGCATGAGCTTCTGGGCCGTTTCCGATCTGAATGCGGCGGAGCTGCATGAGTTCGCGACCCGATGGCAGGCCGAGACTCGTTCGTGATCACGTGCGGGGCGGAGCCGGTGCCGGCCGCCCGCGCAAGGTTCCTAACGACAACGCGGTTCCGCCGGCCGCCCGCGCACGGGTAAAGCAACGGACATTCGAGGAGCGCGGACGCGACTTCCGCTCCTGATAAAAACAGGCCTTGGCGATTTCCGCTGCAACCGGTTTATGGGTACACGACCCTGGGCGCGACTGCGCGTCGCCTGCGGCGAGCCTCTAAAATGACGGTGGAAAGCGTGGCGCAAAAGACCCGCGGCACGCGCTGGGTCGTGCCGGCGCTCCTCGCCCTGATCCTCGTCCTCGGGCTCGCCTCGCTCGCGATCGGCCCGGCGCCGATCCCGCTCGCGACGGCCGCGAAGGCGCTGGTCTCGGGCGAGGGCAGCGCCGGCATCATCGTCCGCGACATCCGGCTGCCGCGGACGCTGCTTGCGATCCTGATCGGCGGCACGCTCGGCGCGACCGGGGCCGCGCTGCAGGGCCTCTTGCGCAACCCGCTCGCCGATTCGAGCGTCTTCGGCGCCCCGCAGGCGGCAGCGCTTGGCGCCGTGCTGGTGCTCTATTTCGGGCTTGCCGGGGCGTTGTCCTTCGCGCTGCCGCTCGCCGCGATCCTCGGCGCGCTCGTCTCGATCGCGCTGGTCGTCGCGGTCGCGGGACGCGACGGCTCGACCGTCGTCCTCGTCCTCGCCGGGCTGGCCATCGGCAGCCTCGCCGGCGCCGCGACCTCGCTCGCCATCAGCCTGTCGCCGAACCCGTTCGCCATCACCGAGATCGTGTTCTGGCTGCTGGGCTCGCTCGAGGACCGCTCGATGGTGCATGTCGTCCTCGCGGCGCCCTTCCTCGCGGTCGCGACGGCGCTGCTGCTGACGACCGGGCGGGCGTTGCGCGCGCTGTCGCTCGGCGAGGAGACCGCCGCGAGCCTCGGCGTCGACGTGGCGCGGACGCGGCTCGTCATCGTCGGCGCGAGCGCCGTCGGGGCCGGGGCGTCGGTCGCGGTCGCCGGCGCGATCGGCTTCGTCGGCCTCGTGGCGCCGCATCTCGTGCGGCCGCTCTGCGGCTACGACCCGGCCCGGACCCTCATGCCGGCGACGCTCGCGGGCGCTGCCCTTCTGCTTGCCGCCGATTGCGCGGTGCGGCTCATCCCCTCCGGCGCCGAGGTTCGGATCGGCGTCCTGACCGCGCTTCTCGGCGTGCCGGTGTTCCTCTGGATCATCGCGCGCCGCCGCGGCGAGCTCGCGGACGTCGCGGCATGAGCGCGCCCGACGTCCTCGTCCGCGGTCTTTCGGTCCGGCTCGGCCGCCGGGAGGCGCTGTCCGGCCTCGAGCTCGCCTTCCGGCCGGGCGAGCTCGGCGTCGTCGTCGGGCCGAACGGCGCCGGCAAGACGACGCTGCTGCGGGCGATCGCCGGGCTCGTGCCGCTCGCGGCCGGCTCGGTCGCGCTCGGCGACGAGCCGGTCGGCCGCATGAGCCGCGCCGCGCGCGCCCGCCGCATCGCCTACCTGCCGCAGATCGGCGGCATGTCCTGGCCCTTGGCCGTCCGCGACGTCGTCGCGCTCGGGCGCCTGCCGCATGGCGAGGCGCCGGACCGGCTGTCGCCGGACGGCGCGCTCGCGGTGGCGGCCGCGATCGCCGCCGTCGGGCTCGCCGGATTCGAGGCCCGCCCGGTAACCGAGCTCTCGGGCGGCGAGCGGGCCCGTGCGCTCCTCGCCCGGGCGCTCGCCACCGAGGCCCCGGTGCTCCTCGTCGACGAGCCGGTGGCGGCGCTCGATCCGCGTCACCAGCTCCTCGTGCTCGACGTGCTCCGCCACCGGGCCCGCGCCGGCGCCGTCGTCATCGCGGTGATGCACGACCTTGCGCTCGCCTCGCGCTTTTCCGACCGGATCGTGCTCCTCGACCGCGGCCGGGCGGTCGCGGCGGGCGCGCCGGAGGCTGTCCTGACCGCCGGCCGCCTCGAGGCCGTCTTCGGCATCGAGGCCGTCGTCTCTTCGGGGGCGGACGGGCTGGCGATCACCGCGCGGCGCGCGCTGCCGGCCGTCGAGGGGCACTGAACGAGCTCATCGCCACCGGTTCACGAGCTGCAGCGCCGCCCACGATCCCAAGAGCGTGAGGACCATATGTCCGGCAAGCGCGAGATCAAGCAGGGGGCCTCCCATCGCTGCGAGCGAGCTTCCCCCTCCCGGATTGAGGAGCGCGACCACAAGGACCATGACCATGCCGGCGAGGGGGGCGACCAGAAAAGCGCCGACGAGCGCGACGACGATGTTCACGATCCAGCCGAGCACACCGCGTCCGTTCGTCCAGGCCTCGTGGATGCCGACGGCGAGCGTCGCGGCGAAAACAACCAGCGCGATGGCGATCGGGCCACCGACGCTCGACTGCGGTATCGCGCCGCTTGATTGAAGAAGCACGATGGCGATGACGGCAATCAGCACGATGTAGATCATGAGGTTCGCCCCTGCGGCCCTGCCGGCGGCGTGAGCGGTCCTCGTCCGCCTGCGGATCGGCGCCAGCTTCCGCCAAGTACCTTGCCTTCGTCCAGCTGCCGTCGATCGGGCTGTGGCTGCGCGTTCATCAGGCGGCGGAGGCGACGCCGGCGAAGCGCGGGCGTGCAGGAGCGCGCTCAGTGGCGCGGCTCGCCTCTCATCTCGGGAGACAACTTCTCCGCGCGACGCTGCGCATGACGCCCCCAGCGATGGCTGCAAGCG
This sequence comes from Methylobacterium sp., assembly GCA_021154065.1. The sequence goes on along the minus strand of JAJKJG010000296.1, from coordinate 4,582 downwards.
TGTCCTCGCGGCCTTGGGAGATTGCAGATATCGTCGCCCTGGTCGAAGCGGGCGAGGCGAAGCCGGCGAAGCGCGGGCCGTAAAAGAAGCGGATTGCGGGATGAGGTGATCGAATGAGACGGCGGGAGTTTGTCGGCCTTGTCAGCAGCGCGGTGGTCTGGCCTCTAGCGGCACGAGGGCAGCCTTCTGACCGGGTGCGGCGCATCGGTGTATTGGTTGGCCTCGCTGAAAACGATCCGGAGATGAAACGGCGCCTCGCCGGGTTGCGAGAGGGGCTTGAGAAACTTGGATGGTCCGAAGGTCGCAATGTGAGAATCGATTATCGCTTTGCGCCCTCTGGCTCTCAGGTGCAGGTGCTTGCAAGAGAACTTGTCGCGTTGGAGCCTGACGTGATCCTCGCGCAGTCAACACCCGCGACAACTGCTCTGAAACGAGAGACCAGTACGATCCCCATTGTTTTCGCTAGCGTGGCCGACCCAATTGGATCGGGTTTTGTTACAAGCTTGTCGCGGCCCGGTGGGAACCTCACCGGCTTGTTGCAGTACGAAGAGGGCATCACAGGCAAATGGCTGGCGCTGCTAAAGGAGATTGCACCGAACATCACGCGCGCTGCACTTCTAGCCAACCCCAAAACGGCGGCTTTCGACTACTTCCTGCGGTCGGCCAACAACCCAGCGATAGACCTGTCGATTGAAGTAGTGCCTACCGAGCCGAACGGCGGGCTGATTCTGCCGCCCGACACCACGACCGTAGCCCATCGCGATCTCATCACCGCGTTAGCGGCCCGACATGGCTTGCCCGCAGTCTACGCACTCCGCGTGTTCGTCGCAGCCGGTGGTCTCATGTTCTACGGAACTGACTTCGCGGAATTGTCCCGACAGGGGGCATCCTATGTTGATCACATACTGCGTGGCGCAAAGACTGCTGACCTTCCGGTGCAACTCCCTACCAAGTTCGAAACCGTCCTCAACCTAAAGACGGCCAAGGCGCTTGGCCTGACTGTTCCGCAGCTTGCTAGTAGCCGCCGATGAGGTGATCGAGTAGGGGGTCGAATTTCGAAAGACCCCACTACCCGCCAGCCCGGTTTGTTGACAAAAGCCCGGAGGGCGGCGGATATCCGGCAGACCCGCGGCCGGCCATGAACAAATATCTTTTCAAGAAGACGCTCGTCATCGTTCACGACCTCGTCGCGACGGCGGTCGCCGTGACCTTGACCTTCGTGATCCGCTTCGACGGCGCGCTGTTCGACGAGCGGGTGCAGTACCTGCCGACCTTCCTGCCGGTCTTCGTGCCCTTCGCCGGCCTCGTCTACTGGTGGTTTGCCCTCTACCAGGCGAAGTGGCGCTTCGCGTCGCTGCCCGACCTGTTCAACATCTTCCGCGCCTCGACCGTGCTGGCCTTGACGCTGCTCGTCGTCGATTACGTGCTCGTCTCGCCCGAGCGCTACGGCTTCTACTTCTTCGGCAAGATCGCCATCGGGCTGTACTGGCTCCTGCAGATGTTCCTGCTCGGCGGTCCGCGCATCTTCGTCCGCTACCTGAAGTTCGCCCGCTCCCGCAACACCGTCGCCCGCGAGGCGACGACCTCGACGCTGCTCCTCGGCCGCGCCACCGACGTCGAGGTCATCCTGCGCGCGATCGAGCTCGGAACGGTGAAGAAGCTGCACCCGCGCGGCATCCTTTCGCCGCGCCCGACCGAGCGCGGGCAGTCGATCCGCGGCGTCCCGGTGCTCGGCACCTTCGGCGACATCGAGCGTGTCGTGCAGGACTTCCAGGACCGCCAGATCGAGATCCGCCGTCTCGTCGCGACCCCCTCGGCGCTGGCGCCCGAGGCGCATCCCGAGGAGCTCATCGCGCGCGCCCGCCGGCTCGGGCTGCCGCTCGTGCGCGTCACGAGCCTCGGAGAAGGCATGCGCGACGCCGAGCTCGCGCCGCTCGAGATCGAGGACCTCCTGCTGCGCGACACGGTCGAGATCGACCGCGAGCGGCTCGCCGCCTTCATCCGCGGCAAGCGCGTCCTCGTCACCGGCGGCGGCGGCTCGATCGGCAGCGAGATCTGCGCCCGCCTCGTCGCCTTCGGGGCCCGCGAGGTGGTCGTGCTCGAGAGCTCGGAGCCGGCGCTGCACACCGTCGTCGAGGCAAGCCCGCTCGGCAAGGGCGACACCGGCGTCGCCGGCGTCATCGGCGACATCCGCGACCGCGCGCGCATGTTCGAGGTCATCGGTGAGGTCGCGCCGGACCTCGTGTTCCACGCCGCCGCCTTGAAGCAGGTGCCGTATCTCGAGCGCGACTGGACCGAGGCCATCAAGACCAACGTCTTCGGCTCGGTGAACGTCGTCGACGCCGCGGTTGCGGCCGGCGTCAGGGCGGTCGTGATCATCTCGACCGACAAGGCGATCGACCCGGTCTCGGTGCTCGGCGCGACGAAGCGCCTGTCGGAGATCTACGCCCAGGCGCTCGATGCCGAGCTCGCCCCGGAGCCGCAGGCGACGCGCATCACCGCGGTCCGGTTCGGGAACGTGCTCGGCTCGGCCGGATCGGTGGTGCCGAAGTTCAAGCTCCAGATCGCCCGCGGCGGCCCGCTCACCGTCACGCATCCCGACATGGTGCGCTTCTTCATGACGACGCGGGAGGCCGCGGACCTCGTCCTCACGGCCGCCTCGCACGCCGATGCCGAGGGCCGTCTCAGCGGCCCCGGCGGTCATGACGAGCGCGCCGCGGTCTACGTCCTCAAGATGGGGCAGCCGGTGCGCATCTATGAGCTCGCCGAGCGCATGATCCGCCTTGCCGGCTTCGAGCCCGGCGACGACATCGCCATCGAGATCACCGGCCCGCGGCCGGGCGAGCGCCTGCACGAGATCCTCTTCGCCGAGGAGGAGCCGATGGCCGAGATCGGCATCGCCGGCATCCTCGCCGCAAAGCCGATCTTCGCCGGCCGCGAGCGGGTCGAGGCATGGCTCGGGCGCTTGCGAACCGCGATCGCGGCGAGCGACCGGCCGGCCGCCGAGGCGGTGCTCGAAGAGGCGATCCCCGGCTTCAGCCGTCGCCACCAGGGTTCCGCGCCAGCGCTGCAAGCCCAGCCCGCGTCTCCGCCGCCGGCACCCATCCCAGCTGCCGCAGCGCCGACGGGCTCGCCACGAGCGAGCCAGCCAGCCGCGCAAAGGCCTCTGATCGTCCCATCGCCCGGAACGCAGCTTCCATGAGCGCCGCCGGCACCGGGAAGACGCCGGGCCGGCGGCCGAGCCCCTCGCGCATGGCGGCGATCATGGCCGCAACCGTGAGCGGCTCCGGGTCGGCGACGATGAGCGGGCGCCGCAGGGGCTCAGGCGCCGCGAGCACGGTGTCGATCGCCGCCGCGAGGTTGTCGAGGCCAAGCAGCGAGCGCTTGGCCGGCAGGCCGGCGAGCGGCAACGGGTAGGGCGAGCGCGCAAGGCGCACGAGCGCCGCCATGTTGCCCTTGACGCCGGGGCCGTAGACCAGCACCGGGCGCAGCGCCACCCAGTCGATGCCGAGGCCGGCGAGGCCGAGCTCGGCATCCAGCTTGGATTGCCCGTAGGGATCGGTCGGCTGCGGCGCGTGCGCTTCCGTGAGCACGTCCGCCGCCGTCGGTCCGCTCTGAGCCCGGATCGAGGACAGGAAGACGAAGCGCTTGGCGCGCGCCTTCTCGGCGGCGCGGGCGAGCCCGATCGTCGCCTCGGTGTTCAGCACCCGGTAGTCGTCCTGCGGCACGCCCGACATCGCGTGCGCGATGCCGGCCGAGTGGATCACCGCATCGACGCCGGCGAGCGCCGCCGCCATGTTCTGCGGCCGGGCGAGGTCGCCGACGACGGCGCCGGTCGCCTCCGGCGGCAGGGCGGTCGGGCGCCGCAGGAGCACGCGGATGCGATAGCCGCGCTTCGGCAGCTCGCGCAGGAGATGGCGGCCGATGAAGCCGGTGGCGCCGGTCAGCGCGACGAGGGGGCCGGTCACGCCGGAAGCCTGCGACCGCCGGGCGCCGCGAAGCGGGCGAGGACCAGCGCCACGAGGACGCCCCCGAGCGCGAGCGCCGCGAGCTGCGCCGGAACGCTGCGCCACACGAGCGTTGCGCTGGCAAGACCCGCGAGGGCGATGTTCACGGTAAGGACATGCGCCGCGATCCGCACGACCGGGAGCCCGCGGTCGGTCGCCTGCTGGTAGAAATGCGTCCGGTGCGCCTCCCAGACCCGCTCCCGTCGCATGAGGCGCCGGAACAGCGCGATCGTCGCATCGGCCAGATAGTACAGCGGCAAGAGGAGCGCTGCCGCGAGGCCGCCGTCGAGCGCCAGGCGGTACAGCATCCAGGCGACGAGAAGCCCGATCGGCAGCGAGCCGACGTCGCCGAGGAAGAGCCGCGCCACCGGCCGGTTGAACGGCGCAAAGCCGACGATCGCCCCGAACAGCGCCGCCGCGACGACCGTCACATCCTGGCCGGCGAGCCCGAGCGCGCCGAACAGCATGAGGGCGGCCGTGATCGGCGCCATCTCGGCGACGGTGATCCAATCGATGCCGTCCATGAAGTTGACGAGGTTCACGAACCAGACCCCGGCGACGACCGCCAATCCGCG
>JAJKJG010000295.1 GCA_021154065.1 Methylobacterium sp. | reverse complement strand
GGCGAGCGCTTCATGGAGCGCTACGCGCCGTCGGCCAAGGACCTTGCCTCGCGCGACGTGGTCTCGCGCGCCATGACGATGGAGATCCGCGCCGGCCGCGGCGTCGGGAAGGCGAAGGACCACATCCACCTCCACCTCGACCACCTCGACCCGAAGATCCTGCACGAGCGCCTGCCGGGGATCTCCGAGTCGGCGAAGATCTTCGCCGGCGTCGACGTGACGAAGGAGCCGATCCCGGTCCTGCCGACGGTGCACTACAACATGGGCGGCATCGCCACGAACTTCCACGGCGAGGTGCTGACGCTGAAGAACGGCGACCCGGACTACATCGTGCCGGGCCTGATGGCGCTCGGCGAGGCGGCCTGCGTCTCGGTGCACGGCGCGAACCGCCTCGGCTCGAACTCGCTCATCGACCTCGTCGTCTTTGGCCGCGCGGCCGGCCTGCGTTGCGCCGAGATCGTCGAGCCCGGCGAGAAGCACGTCGACCTCGCCCGCGACTCGGCCGACAAGGCGCTCGCCCGCCTCGACCGCTTCCGCCACGCCGAGGGGCAAACCCCGACGGCGGAGCTGCGCCTCAAGATGCAGCAGACGATGCAGACGAACTGCGCCGTCTTCCGCACCGGCGAGGTGCTGGAGGAGGGCAAGGGCCTGATCCACGACGTCTGGCGGGCCGAGGCCGACATCCACGTCACCGACCGCTCGCTGATCTGGAACACCGACCTCATCGAGACGCTCGAGTTCGACAACCTCATCACCCAGGCCGTAGTGACGATGGAGTCGGCGCTGAACCGCACCGAGTCGCGCGGCGCGCATGCCCGCGAGGACTTCCCTGAGCGCGACGACAAGACCTGGATGAAGCACACGCTGGCCTGGCTCGACGAGACGACGCACAAGGTGACCATCGACTATCGCCCGGTGCACGCCTACACGATGACCAACGAGGTGCAGTACATCGAGCCGAAGGCAAGGGTGTATTGAGGAGTTCCTAAGCCCTCTCCGTTCGGCACTGTTCCAGCTGCCTAACCGTGGCGAACGAGGAGGCACCCAAGATGACCGGCTTCCCGGGTGACCTCGGCTAGAATGGGAGTGGAGGGCTCATGACACGCTCGTTTGAGGGCTTTCCCCGGATCACCGCGAACCCGCGTGTGATGGCCGGAAAGCCTTGTATCCGTGGAATGCGCTTTCCGGTCAGCAATGTCATCGCTGAATTGGCAGGCGGAGCCTCGGTCGAGGATCTTCTGCGCGAGTTTCCTTACCTGGAACGGGAGGACATCGCGGAGGCCCTTCGCTTCGCGGCGTGGCGGATGCAAGAGCGCGAGATTGATCTCGCGACGACGGCTGATCGGCGAGGACGACCCTATGGCGACACTCACCCTTAACAACATCGACGACCAGATCGTGAGCGCTCTCGAGCACCGCGCGCAGGCAAATGCTCGCTCAATCGAGGCGGAAGCGGAAGACATTCTCTCGAAAGTGGTCGGGACACCTCTTTCCGGCGACGATAAATGGGAGGTCGCTCGCCGCATCGCTGCGAGGACTCCGAAGGATATACCGCAGACAGACAGCGTGATCATGTTGCGCCAGGACCGCGAGCGCTAATGCTGGTTGTGGATGCCTCGGTGGCAGTGAAGTGGTTCGTGCGCGAACAAGGGTATGAGCGAGCTGTTGCGCTTTCGCGAGAGGCGAACCGCCTCGTCGCTCCGGATCGGCTTTTGCTCGAAGTCGCCAATGTGCTTCTGCGCAAGGCCAAACAGCGCGAGATCACGTCCCAGCAAGCCAGGCTGGGCGTCACCCAGCTTCCTGCCATGGTCGAAACCCTCATCCCCTCAGCGGTTCTGCTGGAGGAGGCCTTCGCACTAGCCGAGCAATTGGACCACTCAGTGTACGATTGCGCCTACCTCGCGTGCGCTCGCCACCTCGAGGCGCCTTTGCTGACGGCGGACGAGGTCTTCGCTGCTAAGGTGCGGCAGACGAGCTTGGCGACGCATATCCGAAACCTGAACGAACACTCCACTCTGTGAGCGTCACATGGCCCAGTTCACCCTCCCCAAGAACTCGAAGATGAGCGAAGGCAAGGTCTGGCCGGTGCCGGCGGCCGGGCATCGCACGACGGCGTTCCGGATCTACCGCTGGAACCCGGACGACGGGCAGAACCCGCGCATCGACACCTACCATGTCGACCGCGGCGATTGCGGGCCGATGGTGCTCGACGCGCTGATCTGGATCAAGAACAAGGTCGACCCGACGCTGACCTTCCGGCGCTCGTGCCGCGATGGCATCTGCGGCTCCTGCTCGATGAACATCATGGGCGAGAACACGCTCGCCTGCACGCTCGGCATGGACGACTGCAAGACCGACACCATCAAGATCTATCCGCTGCCGCACATGCCGGTGCTGAAGGACCTCGTGCCGGATCTCACCGGCTTCTTCGCCGCCCATTCGGCGATCGAGCCCTGGCTCGAGACGCAGACCCCGGCGCCCGAGACCGAATGGCAGCAGACCCCGGAGGAGCGCCAGAAGCTCGACGGGCTCTATGAGTGCATCCTGTGCGCCTGCTGCACGACGTCGTGCCCGAGCTACTGGTGGAACGGCGACCGCTTCCTCGGCCCCGCCGCCCTGCTCCAGGCCTATCGCTGGCTGATCGATTCGCGGGACGAGGCGACCGGCGAGCGGCTCGACACGCTGCACGACCCGTTCCGGCTCTACCGCTGCCACACGATCATGAACTGCGCCAACACCTGCCCGAAGGGCCTGAACCCGGCAAAGGCCATCGCCGAGATCAAGAAGATGATGATCGCGCGGCAGGTGTGAGGGCCGTCGTGTGAGCGGGCGGGCGGGCCGGAAGCCGTCGACGCCGCGCGGGCTCGCGGGTCCGAAGGCGGAGAAGACGATCTCGCTCGCGCTGCAGGGCGGCGGCGCGCACGGCGCCTTCACCTGGGGCGTGCTCGACCAGCTGATCGAGGACGGGCGGCTCGCGATCGAGGCGATCACCGGCGCCAGCGCCGGCTCGATGAACGCCGTCGTGCTCGTGGACGGCTGGCGCGACGGCGGGCCCGAGGGTGCGCGCGAGCAGCTGCGCAAGTTCTGGAAGCGGGTCAGCCTCGACGGCGTGCTGTCGCCGGTGCAGCGCTCGCTCTTCGACCAGTTCATCGGCTTCTGGAGCGCCGAGGGGACGCCGGCGCAGGTCTGGCTCAACGCCTGGCAGCAGGCGGCGACGCCCTACGAGTTCAACCCGCTCGACATCAACCCCTTGCGCGACGCGCTGAACGAGCTCATCGACTTCGCGAGCGTGCGCGCCTGCACCGAGGCGAAGCTGTTCGTCGCCGCGACCAACGTCTGGACCGGCAAGATCCACGTCTTCGACGGGCCGAGCCTGACCGTCGACCACATCCTCGCCTCGGCCTGCCTGCCGAAGATCTTCAAGACCGTCGAGATCGGCGGCGAGCCCTATTGGGACGGCGGCTACACCGGCAACCCGCCGCTGTTCCCGCTGTTCTACGAGGCCCGCGCCGACGACATCGTGCTGATCCAGATCAACCCGGTCGAGCGGCGGGAGACGCCGCGCACCGCGCACGAGATCGAGAACCGCCTCACCGAGATCAGCTTCAACGGCACGCTCCTGCGCGAGCTGCGCGCCATCGATTTCGTCAGCCGGCTCATCGACGAGGGCAAGCTTTCCAAGGACGAGTACAAGCGCGTCAACATGCACCGCATCCACGGCGGCCGGAAGCTCGACGAGCACACCGCGGCCTCGCGCCTCAACGCCGAGTGGGGCTTCTTCAAGGAGCTGAAGGATCTCGGCCGCGCGACGGCGCGCCAATGGCTGAGCGACACCTACGACGCCGTCGGCGAGCGCAGCACGCTCGACCTCAGGCACGCCTACAGCTGAGATCGTCCGGCGACCGGCTGGTGCTCCACAGCACGCCGGCATCCGGTCCCCCGACCTAGACCTGCGCATGGCCCTGATCACAGGGAGGGCAAAAAACAATGCGTGCGGTCGGATACGGTCTCGTCGGTCTCGTCCTCGGCAGCGTCGGCGGCTTCTGGGTCGGGCTGATGATCGGGTTGATCTCCACCGAGCTCGCCTCGGTCTCCTGCTTCGAGGGGCTCTGCGGCTATGTCGCGGGCGGGGTCGGCGCCCTCGGCGCGGTGCTGTGCGGGCTCGCCGGCGCCGGCTACGGATTGCGCCGCGGCCTGCGGCGCGACCCCGCCGAGGCGGGCGCCTTCTGACCTTGCGTCAAGGACGGAAGCGCCACACGCTCGATTTCTTCACCTCCGAATCCTCCAGGGCGCGCGTCACCGGCACCTCGTAGGTCGCGAGCCGCTCGAGCCGGCCCTGGTCGAGGTAGCTCCGCCCCGGGTCGCCGATCAGCACCGTGGCGCCGCGGCGGGCGAGCCCGGATAGCCACTCCGTCACTGGCTCGGCGATGTCGCGGTCGTAGAAGATGTCGCCGGCGAGCACCGCGCCCCAGCCTTCGTCACGGCCGATGAGATCGGCCGCGCGCGCCTCGGCCCGGACGCCGTTCAGCGCCGCGTTGAGCCCGATCGCCGCGATCGCGAAGGCATCGATCTCGCTCGCCTCGACCGACGCGGCGCCGGCGCGCGCGGCGGCGATCGCGACGAGGCCGGAGCCCGAGGCCAAGTCGAGCACGTGGCGGCCGTGCACGACCTCGGGGCGGTCGAGGAGATAGCGCGCCAGCGCCTGCCCGCCGGCCCAGGCGAAGGCCCAGAACGGCGGCGGCAGCCCGAGCTGGCCGAGCTCCTCCTCGGTCTTGTGCCAGAGCTCGGTCGCCTCGTCGGCAAGATGAAGCCTGATCTCGGGCGCATGCGGGACCGGCAGCACCCGCGTGTTCGCCCGGATGAAGGCGGCGCGGCCCGCGCCGGTCACGGCGGCGCGGCGAGCATCGCGGCATAGACGCGCTTCACCGCCTCCATCACGTCGCGCTCGGTGAAGCCGTCGAGCACGCGGGCGCGGGCGGCCGCGCCCATGCGGGCGACGAGGCCTGAGTCGGCGGCGAGCGTCGCGAAGGCACCGGCGAGCGCCGCGGCATCGCCCGGCGGCACGAGAAGCCCCTCGATGCCGTCGCGCACGAAGCGCCGGCAGCCCGGCACGTCGGTGGTGACGAGGGCGCGCCCGCAAGCCGCCCCTTCGAGCAGGGTGCGCGGCAGCCCCTCGCCGCCCCGCGACGGCAGGCAGCAGACGTGATGATCGCGCCAGACGCCGGCGACGTCATCGGTGCGGCCATGCCAGGTCACCCCCGGCACGCTGCTCCAGGCTTGCAGCGTTTCCTCCGGCACCGCCTTCGGGTTCGACGGATCGGGGGCGCCGTAGAGCGACAGCTCGACCGCCGCCCCCGCCTCCCGCGCCTGCTTTGCCGCCTCGACCGCGACGTCGGCGCCCTTCGACCACAGCATCCGGGCGACGACCGCGACCTTCAGCGGCGGCTGCGGCGGCAGCGGCTGCGGGCAAAGCCGCGCGGCATCGACGCCGGCGCCGCCGAGGATCGTCACGCGCGAGGCGTCGCCGGGGTCGAGCCCGATGAGCGCCGCATCCTCCGGGTTCTCGAACAGGTAGCGGGTCTGCCGCGTCTCGAGGCCGCGCACCAGCATGCGGGCCGCGATCCGCGCGCCGCGCCCGACGAGGTCCTGGCGGGCGCCGAGGAAGCCGAGGCCGGTGAGCGCGTAGACCCGGCGCGGAATGCCCGCCATCAGCGCCGCAGCGCCGCCGATCAGGATCGCGCGAAGCGCGATGCAATGCACGATGTCCGGCCGCCACGCCTTGAGGATCGCGGCGAGCCGGCCGGCGGCGTAGCCCGCCGCCATCGGGTTGAGGCTGCGCCGCTCGGCCTCGAGCGCGATGACCTTGGCGCCCGCCGCCTCGATCGCGGCACGGTGGTCGCGGACGCGCGTCACCACCGCGACCTCGAGGCCGAGCTCCCGCGCAGCCTGCGCCATCGGCAGGAAATGCGAGGCGAAGAACCAGTCCTCCGTGACGACGAAGGCGATGCGTTTCGGCCCGCCCGGGGCGGTGTCGTGGGCTGCGGCGGTTTCCATACCCGCCGGCTTCTAAAGCATGATCCCGAAAAGTGGCTACCGGTTTTCGGAAAAGATCATGCTCAAACAAAGAGGTAGAGCGGGATGACGACTTGACGAGAAGTCATCGCGCTCTAGCGCCGGCGTGACCGCATGGGAACCGCATCGTCGCGCCACGCGCTCGCGGACGCGTCAAGGCGCGCCGGGAACTTCCAAAGCCGCGCCTAGGTTGTCTCCCGTCCGACCCCCGCGAGGCACGACCGATGCTGCTCGATTCCACCCTGTCCGAGACCGTCGTCGACCCGCGCGACGCCGCCGAGAGCGCCGGGCTGACCTACGTCTCCGACGAGGAGCCGGGCATCCACCGAAAAAAGGCCGGCACCGGCTTCACCTATGTCCGGCCGGGCGGCGGCAAGGTCGAGGACGAGGCGACGCTGAACCGCATCAGGAAGCTCGCCGTCCCTCCGGCCTACACCGACGTGTGGATCTGCGCGAAAGCGAACGGCCACATCCAGGCGACCGGGCGCGACGCCAAGGGTCGCAAGCAATACCGCTACCACCCCGATTTCCGGGCGATCCGCGAGAGCACGAAATACGAGCACATGCTCGAGTTCGCGAAGGCCCTGCCGGCGATCCGGGAGAAGATCGCCGAGCACATGGCGCTGCCCGGCCTGCCGCGCGAAAAGGTGCTGGCGACCGTCGTCGACCTTCTCGAGAAGACGCTCATCCGGGTCGGCAACGACGACTACGCCAAGCAGAACAAGAGCTACGGCCTCACCACGCTGAAGAACCAGCACGTCGCGGTGAACGGCTCGGAGCTGCGCTTCCAGTTCAAGGGCAAGAGCGGCAAGGTCTGGCGCCTCAAGGTCAAGGACCGGCGCATCGCCAGGATCGTGCGCGCCTGCCAGGATCTCCACGGGCAGGAGCTGTTCCAGTACATCGACGAGGACGGCGAGCGCCGGGACGTGACGTCTTCGGACGTCAACGACTACCTCAGGGAGATCACCGGCCGCGACGTCACGGCAAAGGATTTCCGCACCTGGCAGGGAACGGTGCTGGCAGCGATCGCGCTCCAGGAATTCGAGAGCTTCGATACCAAGGCGGCGCTCAAGAAGAACGTAAAGGCGGCGATCGAGCGGGTCGCCTCGCGCCTCGGCAACACGCCGACCATCTGCCGCAAGTGCTACGTCCATCCCGAGGTGCTCTCGGCCTACGCCGAGGGCCAGCTGCTCCTCCACGTCAAGGCCGAGGTCGAGAGCGAGCTCTCCCGGAACCTCTCGGATCTGCGCCCGGAAGAGGCCGCCGTGCTGACCTTCCTCGAAGCCCGCCTGCGGCGCACGCTGAAGGACAAGCTCGCCGACAGCGTCTCGCTGCTCGAGGACGGGAAGGGCGAGGCAAAGACCGCGAAGAAAGCCTCCGGCCGCAAGCGCAAATCCGCCACCGGCAAGAAGCCGCGCGCAAAGGCGCAATCGGAGGCTCGCGCCGCCTGAACCGGCTGCCGCCGGCGGCGGCGCTTTCCCGGCGCGCCGCGACGGTTCATGATCGTCGCGCGAGCGGCGGCGACCTCATGCCATGACGATGCGAGCGGCCCCGGTCCCAAGGCGTCCCCGGATGGCGGCGCGCGGCGCGCTGGCGCTCCTGTTGGCGCTCGTCTCGGCGCCGCTGTCGGCCGGCGAGCCGGTATTCCCCGGAACCACCTGGGACATGCCGGGCGAGACCCCGCCCGATGGCTGGGACGCCGAGCGGCTGCGGGCCGCCGAGGCGCGGTTCCAGGCGACGAAGCCGACCGCCGTGATGGTCGTGCATGACGGCCGCGTCGTCGCGGTCTGGGGCGACGTCGCCCGGACCGTCAACGTCGCCCCGGTGCGCAAGAGCGTGCTGAGCGCGCTCTACGGGATCGCCGTAGCCGAAGGCCGGATCGACCTGACGCGGACGCTCGCGGAGCTCGCCATCCAGGACAACGAGCCCCGGCTAACCCGCATTTCTCACGCTGGGGAGGTGCATCGGGGCTCTGAGTGAGTCAAAGTTGTTGTGCAACAACGACTTGGCTTCCTTCGGAGGTTCTCCCCGATGC
>JAJKJG010000294.1 GCA_021154065.1 Methylobacterium sp. | reverse complement strand
GGCGACGGCTCTCGCAAGAGTCGGGCGCGAGAAGCGCGTGCTCCACATCCCCGACATGATGGACGAGGAGGCCTACCGGGCCGGCGACCCGATGCGAACCGCGTCGGTGACAGGGCTCGGCATGCGAAGCTGGCTCGGCGTCCCTTTGCTGAAGGAGGGAAAGCTCCTCGGGGTCTTCACGATCTACCGCGGCGAGGTGCGGCCGTTCTCGGACAAGGAGATCGCGCTCGTCACGAGCTTCGCCGAGCAGGCCGTCATCGCGATGGAAAACGTACGCCTGTTCGACGAGGTGCAGACCCGCACCCGCGAGCTCGCGAAGTCGGTCGGCGAGCTCGAGGCGCTCGGTGAGGTCAGCCAGGCGGTCAACTCGACGCTCGACCTCGAGACGGTGCTGTCGACGATCGTGGCGAAAGCGGTGCAGCTGTCGGCGACCGACGCCGGCGCGATCTACGTCTTCAGCAAGCTGCGCCAGAAGTTCCGCCTGCGCGCCACCTACGCCATGAGCGACGAGCTGATCGCGGCGATCGGCCAGCAGAGCATCGGCCTCGGCGAATCCTATATCGGCGGCGCGACGCAGCGCCGCGAGCCGCTGCAGGTGCCCGACCTCAAGGACGAGCCGCCGACCTCAATGCGCGACATCGTGCTCCATGCCGGCTATCGCGGCCTCCTCGTCGTGCCGCTGCTGCGGCCGAACCGCATCGTCGGCGCCCTCGTGGTACGCCGTAAGGAGCCGGGCGTGTTCCCGCAATCGACCCTCGACCTGCTGCAGACCTTCGCGGCGCAGTCCGTGGTCGCGATCCAGAACGCGCGCCTGTTCAGCGAGATCGAGGAGAAGAGCCGCGAGATCGAGATCGCGAGCCGGCACAAGTCGCAGTTCCTCGCCAACATGAGTCACGAGCTGCGCACGCCGATGAACGCCGTCCTCGGCTTCACCGAGATGATGTCCGATGGGCTCTACGGCCAGCTGCCGGACAAGGCGCTCAAAGCGCTGGAACGCGTCCAGGCCAACGGCCGCCACCTCCTCGGGCTCATCAACGACGTGCTCGACCTGTCGAAGATCGAGGCCGGCCAGCTCACCCTGGCGCTTGACGATTACTCCATCGGGCAGGTCGTGCAGACGGTCCTCTCGGGCACGGAGTCGCTCGCCAAGGCGAAGGGGCTCGCGCTCACGGCGAAGGTCCAGGAGGGGCTGCCGATCGGCCGCGGCGACGAGCGGCGGCTGACGCAGGTGCTGCTGAACCTCGTCGGCAATGCGATCAAGTTCACCGACAAGGGCTCGGTCAAGATCGCGGCCGGCGCCGCCGACGGCTTCTTCGACATCGCGGTGCGCGACACCGGTCCGGGCATCGCGCCGGACGACCAGAAGCGCATCTTCGAGGAGTTCCAGCAGGTCGACAGCAGCTCGACCCGCCAGAAGGGCGGCACCGGGCTTGGCCTCGCGATCTCGCAGCGGCTCGTCGAGATGCACGGCGGCACCATCGCGGTCGAATCGGTTCTCGGCGAGGGCTCGACCTTCCGGATCGCCGTCCCGGTGCGGGCCGCCGAGCGCATGGAGGCAGCATGACGAAGCGCATCCTGATGATCGAGGACACCGAGGACAACCGGCAGATCGTCCGCGACCTCATCGACAGCGTCGGCTACGAGCTCCTGGAGGCGCATGACGGCGCCGCCGGCCTCGCCATGGCGAGCGAGCACAAGCCGGACCTGATCCTGATGGACATCCAGCTTCCCGTGCTCGACGGCTACGAGACGACGCGCCGGATCAAGGCCGATCCGGCGCTCAGGCACATCCCGGTCATCGCGGTGACCTCCTACGCCCTCTCCGGCGACGAGGCGAAGACGAAGGCTGCCGGCTGCGATGGTTATGTGGCGAAGCCCTTCAGCCCGCGCCAGCTGCTCGCCAAGATCAACGAGTTCCTGGGTTAGGCGAAGGACGAGTCCCGTGCGCGAGACGCCCCTCATCCTCGCCGTCGACGATACGCCGGAGAACCTCGAAATCCTGAGCGTGCGCCTCGAGGCGAACGGCTACGAGGTCCAGACCGCCGCCGACGGCGAGGAGGGGCTGGCGCGCGCCCGCGAGCTCGAGCCGGACCTGATCCTCCTCGATATCATGATGCCGAAGCTCGACGGCATCTCGGTCGTGCGCGAGCTCAAGCGCGACGCCAAGCTCAAGGCGATCCCGGTGATCCTCGTGACGGCGAAAGCCGACACCCGCGACATCGTCGCGGGTCTCGACGCCGGCGGCGACGACTACCTGACGAAGCCCTTCGAGCACGCCGCCCTCCTCGCCCGGGTGCGCTCGATGCTGCGCCAGAAGGCGCTGCACGACACCGTCCAGGACCAGGCGCGCGAGCTCGCCGAGTGGAACACCGCGCTCGAAGGCCGCGTCGCCGAGCAGGTCGACCAGATCGAGCGGATCGGCCGCCTGCGGCGCTTCCTGCCGCCGCAGGTCGCCGACCTCATCGTCGCCTCGGCCGATCACGAGATGCTGCTCGGCAGCCACCGTCAGGAGGTGACGGTGGTGTTCTGCGACCTGCGCGGCTTCACCGCCTTCGCCGAGAAGGCGCAGCCCGACGCCGTGATGGCGGTTCTTGCCGAGTATCACGCCGCCTTGGGGGCGCTGATCCTCGCCTACGAGGGCACGCTCGAGCGCTTCCTCGGCGACGGCCTTCTCGTCCTCTTCAACGACCCCATGCCCTGCCCCGACCACGCCGAGCGCGCCGTGCGCATGGCCCTCGACATGCAGGCCCGGGTCGGCGCGCTCGCCGAGGGCTGGCGCAACGCCGGTCACCACCTCGGCTTCGGCGTCGGCATCGCCAAGGGAGAAGCGACGCTCGGCCGGATCGGTTTCGACCGGCGCCTCGATTATGCGGCGATCGGGCGGATTCCGAACCTCGCTTCGCGTCTTTGCAGCGAGGCCAAGGCCGGGCAGGTGCTGGTCAGCGAGCCGGTATTCCTGTCCGTCGAGTCGAGGGTCGAGGCAGCCCATCTCGGCCACCTCGTGCTGAAGGGCTTCCAGGACCCGGTGCCGGCCTACGCGGTCACCCGCTGGCGCGCGGGCGACGCCGCCGCAGCTTGAAGCATGATCCCGAAAAGTGGCTACCGGTTTTCGAAAAAGATCATGCTCAAACCAAGAGCGAGAGCGGGATGACGCCTCGACGAGGAGTCATCGCGCTCTAATCAGGCGTGGCTTCGGGCCGGACCCTCCTGCGCCCATGCATCCCGGCGCATGTCGCGCATCAGCTGGCCGCGGGTCGACAGGCCGAACTTGCCGAGGATGCTGTGGACGTGGTGCTTGACGGTGGATTCGCTGAGGCGAAGCTCGCGCGCGATCTCCTTGTTCGACAGCGCGCGGCTGACGAGCTGCGCGACCTCGTCTTCGCGCCGCGTGAGCGCGGCTGCCGGCTGCGGGATCGGCACCGGGCCGTTGCGGAAAAGGCCGCGCATGATCGCGGCTGCGATCTCCGGCGAGCAGTTGAGGCGCCCCAACATGGCGTCCTCGACGATCGCGCACAGCCGGTCGAGGCCGTCTTCGCGCCGCAGATAACACGCAAAACCCGCACTTCCATGAGCAACGATCTCGGCCTCGCCCTCGCGCAGGCCGAGCGCCAGAAGGGGCAGCTCCGGATGGTCGCGATGAAACGCCCGGATCGCCTCGAGATCGACTGACTGGGTCGTGTCGACGATGACGAGCTCGAGCGCCGGGTGTTCGGCCGTAAGCCCGCGCAGTTCCTCCAGATTTCTCGCGAGCACGACCTCCATATGCGCGTCGCGGGCAGCGAGCGACAGGGCGATCGCCTCGCCCAAAAGCCTGACCTGCGTAAAAACGGCGATCCGCAATGATCCCTCCACTGCGTCACGCCAAAGCGGCGTCGACCCCAGTTGAAGGCCTGCAATAAACGCCAGTGTTTGTTTTCCGCTCGCGCCTGTCAAGCAACCGCCGGCCGAACTGGTGAGATCAAGACCGTCGCGCCGCCGCGCTTCCTCAGTCGCGCAGGTGGCAGGCGGCCCAGTGGCCGTCGCTTTTCTCCTCGAGCGGCGGCGTCTCGGTCGCGCATAGCGGCAGGACGCGGATCGGGCAGCGGGTATGAAAGCGGCAGCCGGACGGCGGGCGGATCGGGCTCGGCACATCGCCCTGGAGCCGGATGCGCTGCCGCTTCACGGTCGGGTCCGGGATCGGCACCGCCGAGAGCAGCGCCTCGGTATAGGGGTGCTTCGGCGCGGCGTAGAGGTCGCGCGCGCTCGCGATCTCGACGATCGCACCGAGATACATCACCGCGACGCGCGTGCTGATGTGCTCGACGACCGAGAGGTCGTGCGCGATGAAGATGTAGGTGAGTCCGAACTGCCCCTGCAGGTCCTCGAGAAGGTTGATCACCTGCGCCTGGATCGAGACGTCGAGCGCCGAGACGGGCTCGTCGCAGACGATCAGCTTCGGCGAGACCGCGAGCGCGCGGGCGATGCCGATGCGCTGGCGCTGGCCGCCCGAGAACTCGTGCGGGTAGCGGCGCATGTGGTCGGGGTTCAATCCCACCGTCTCGAGCAGGTGGACGATGCGGGCCTCGTACTCGGCAGGCGAGCTCGCGAGCCGGTGGATCGTCAGCGCCTCGCCGATGATGGCGCCGACGGTCATGCGCGGGTTGAGCGAGGCGTAGGGGTCCTGGAAGATGATCTGCATGTCGCGCCGAAGCGCGGTCAGCTCAGGCCCGCCGAGCGCCGTCACGTCCTTGCCCTCGAACCAGACCTCGCCCGAGGTCGGCTCGATCAGGCGCAGGATGCAGCGCCCGGTCGTCGACTTGCCGCAGCCCGACTCGCCGACGAGCCCGAGCGTCTCGCCGGCTTCGAGCTCGAAGCTGACGCCGTCGACTGCGTGCACCCATTCGGCGTCGCGGGAGAACAGGCCGCCTTTGACCGGGAAGCGCTTCACGAGCGCCTCGACGCGCAGCAGCGGCTTCGTCATGCGGCAAGGCCCCGGCTTGCCTCGTGCAGCACGCAGGCGACCTTATGGCCCGGCGTGACCTCGACGAGCGGCGGCGTCGCGCTGACGCAGGCGGCGCTCGCGAAACGGCAGCGGGCCGAAAACCGGCAGCCGGGCGGCGGATCGAGGAGGCGCGGCACGACGCCGGCGATCGTCTCGAGGCGCGTCTTGTGGGTCGCTGCCCGGTCGATGCGCGGGATCGAGCGGATGAGGCCCTGCGTATAGGGATGGAGTGGCTCGGCGAAGAGCCGCTCGACGGTCGCCTCCTCGACGACCTTGCCGGCGTACATGACGACGACGCGCTGCGCCGTTTCGGCGACCACGCCCATGGCGTGGGTGATCAGCATGATGGCCATGCCGAGGCGCGCCTTGAGGTCGTTGAGGAGATCGAGGATCTGCGCCTGGATGGTGACGTCGAGGGCGGTCGTCGGCTCGTCGGCGATGAGGAGCTGCGGGTCGCAGGAGAGCGCCATGGCGATCATCACCCGCTGGCGCATGCCGCCGGAGAACTGGTGCGGGTAGTCGCGCACGCGCCGCTCGGGATTCGGGATGTTGACGAGGCGCAGCATCTCGACGGTCTTGTCGAGGGCGCCGCGGCGCGACAGGCCCTCGTGGAGGCGGATCACCTCGGCGATCTGATCGCCGATCGTATAGACCGGGTTGAGCGAGGTCATCGGCTCCTGGAAGACGATGGCGATCTCCTTCGATCGGATCCTGCGCATCGCGTCGGCGTCGAGCGGGACGAGGTCGCGGCCCTTCCACAGGATCTGCCCGGCGACGATGCGGCCGGGCGGCATCGGGATGAGCTTCAAGACCGACATCGCCGTGATCGTCTTGCCGCAGCCCGACTCGCCGACGACGCCGACCGTCTCGCCGCGGCCGATCGCGAGGTCGACGCCGTCGACGGCGTGCACGATGCCGTCGTCGGTCGCGAAATGCGTCTTGAGGCCGCGGATGTCGAGGAGCGGCTCGGTCATGCGCTCTCCGCGGCGCCCTGGTGCACGGCTTCGAGCTTGTGGCCGTCGAGGTCGACGACGAAGGCCGCGTAGTACGTTGCACCGTAGTGCGGCCGCAGCCCCGGCCGGCCCTCGTCGCGGCCGCCGGCGGCCATTGCCGCAGCGTGGAAGGCGTCGACCGCGGCGCACCGATCGTAGAAGGCGCCGGCCCGCGCGAGGTCCTGCACCCCGGAGGACAGATGCGAGAGCATGGCGGGCGTGCCGGTCTGCTGCGCGGGCATCGGGCGCTACATGACCTTGCGCGGGTCGAGGGCGTCGCGCAGGCCGTCGCCGATGAAGTTGATGGTGAGCACGGCGAGGAAGATCGCGGCGCCCGGAAACAGCGCCCAGTGCGGAGCGAAGTCGAGGTAGTCCTTGGCGTCGTAGAGAAGGCGACCCCAGGTCGGGATGTCGGGCGGAAAGCCCAGCCCCAGGAACGACAGCGTCGACTCCGCGATGATGGCGGCGGCGACGTCGATGGTGCCGGCGACGATCACCGGCCCGAGCGCGTTCGGCAGGATATGGCGCACCACCTGCCGCGTCGTCGAGGCGCCGAGCGCGCGCGCCGCCTCGACGAACTCCTTCTCGCGGAGCGAGAAGAACTGCGCCCGCACGAGCCGCGCCACCGGCATCCAGCGGAAGCCGCCGATGACGACGACGATGAGGAGGAACACGCCGACCTCCGGCCCGGCGATCTCCTTCAGCCGCTCCCGGAACAGGTAGATGACGAGGAGGAGGACCGGCAGCGGCGGCAGCGACAGGAAGAGGTCGGTCAGCCACATCAGGCCGGCATCGACGCTGCCGCGCGAGATGCCGGCGACGGCCCCGACGAGCACGCCGACGAAGATCGCGACGAGCATCGCCGCGAGCCCGACCGCAAGCGAGATGCGCCCGCCGTAGAGCATGCGGGCAAGGAGATCCTGGCCGAGATCGTCGGTGCCGAAAGGGTGCGCCCAGGTCGGAGGACTCAGGCGCGCCGTGAAGTCGATGTCGTTGATCGGGACCCGCCAGACCAGCGGGCCGAGTAGGACCGCGAGCACCATAGCGGCGAGGATCGCCACGCTCGCGACGGCAAGCCGGTGACGTCTGAAGCGCCGCCAGGCCTCGCGGCCGGGCGAGAACGGCCGGGCGCGCGGCAGCGCCGCCGGCGCCCTAACGGTAGGAGATGCGAGGGTCGAGCCAGCCATACAGCAGGTCCGCCATGAGGTTGAAGACGATGACGAGGCAGGCGAAGACGAAGGTCACCGCCATCACCACCGGCGTGTCGTTGTTGAGGATCGAGGCGATGAGCAGCGAGCCGATGCCGGGGATGCGGAAGATCTGCTCGGTGACGATGGCGCCGCCGAACACCGCCGGGATCTGCAGCGCGACGAGCGTCACGACCGGGATCAGGGCGTTGCGCACGACGTGCTTCAGGACCACGACGCGCTCGGCGAGGCCCTTGGCGCGCGCCGTGGTGACGTGGTCGAGGCGGATGACGTCGAGCACCGCCGAGCGCACGTAGCGCGTCCAGGAGGCGCCCTGGAACAGCCCGAGCACGGCGACCGGCATGATCGCCTGCCTGAAGTGCTCCCAGTACCAGCGCCAGCCGGTCGCCGAGATGTCGGCGCGGTAGACGAAGGGCAGCCAGTCGAGCTGGATCGAGAACACGAGGATGAACAGGAGCCCGGTGAAGAAGGTCGGCAGCGAGAAGCCGACGAAGGTGAGCGTGTTGGCGACCTGGTCGAACAGCGAATAGGGCCGCGTCGCCGCGTACACGCCGACCGGCAGCGCGATCGCGAGCGCGAGGACCTGCGACGAGCCGATGACGAAGAGCGTCGTCGGCAGCCGCTGCAGGATCAGCGTGTCGACGT
>JAJKJG010000293.1 GCA_021154065.1 Methylobacterium sp. | reverse complement strand
GCAATTGAGGCAAACCATGCGTCGCATCGTCATCACCCTTGCAGGGCTCGTCTGCGCGGCGGCCGCGTTCGCGGCGCCCGCGGCCGCTTACGAGATCGATCCGCTGACCCGCCAGCCGATCGAGTACGCCGATCAGACCTACCGGCCCCAGGCGACCGTCATTCCGCGCGAAGTCGTGCCCTTCAGCAGCCGCTACGGAGCCGGCACGATCGTAATCTCGACGGCCGAGCGCCGCCTCTACTACACGCTCGGCGGCGGGCAGGCGATCCGCTATGCTGTGGGCGTGGGCCGACCCGGCTTCGAGTGGTCGGGCGTCCGCAGCATCGGCATGAAGCGCGAGTGGCCGGATTGGCGTCCACCCGCGCAGATGCTGCGCCGCCGGCCCGATCTGCCGCGCTACATGTCGGGCGGCCCGGACAACCCGCTCGGCGCCCGCGCCATGTACCTTGGCGGCACGCTGTATCGCATCCACGGCTCGAACGAGCCCGAGACGATCGGGCAGGCCGTCTCGTCCGGCTGCATTCGCATGACCAACGAAGACGTGATCGACCTCTACGACCGCGCGCGCGTTGGAACGCGGGTCGTCGTGCAGCGCTGACGTCCGTTGCGGCTCCGCAAAGCCAAAGGCCGACCTTGCGCCGGCCTTTTTTATTGATGGGAGGGCTCGCGCGTCAGACCTTTGGCGTCGAGTTCGGACAGGTAATTGTGCCAGTTCTCGTCCCGGTTGACGCCAAGCGCGTAGAAATAGTCCCAGCCGAAGAGGCCGGTCGAATGCATGTCGTCGAACACCAGCTTGACGGCATAGTTGCCGACCGGCTCGACGCCGATGATCATCACGTTCTTTTTGCCCGGAACCGTCTTGCGCTCGGACGGGCTGTGGCCCTGGACTTCGGCGGACGGACTTAAGACCCGAAGGTACTCGGCCGGAAGGTCGAACGCCGCGCCATCGTCGAAGGCGACGTGCAGCGTGCGCTTGTCTTTCGACAGCCGAATTTCGCTGGGCCAGCGTTTTGAGTCCATGATCCGCTTCTCCCGTGGGCTGCTTCATGTCGTCGAATTGACGCGCCGAGCCAAGCGCTTACATTACAGGTTCGAACCCACGCACCCTTCAGTAGAGACATCGTGCCTTTCACGGCCGCGAGCGAGCCTGCCCCAATTGCACCGCCGGCGCCTCTGATCGATCCCTTCGGTCGGGCGGTCACGTACCTGCGCGTGTCGGTGACGGACCGCTGCGACTTCCGCTGCGTCTACTGCATGTCGGAAGACATGACGTTTCTGCCGAAACGCGATCTCCTCACGCTGGAGGAACTCGACCGCGTTTGTACGGCGTTCGTCGAGAAGGGCGTGCGGAAGCTGCGCATCACAGGCGGCGAGCCGCTCGTCCGGCGCGACATCATGAGCTTGTTCGGCTCGCTCGCGCGCCATCTCGGCACGGGCGCGCTCGACGAACTGACGGTGACGACCAACGGCTCGCAGCTCGCGCGCTTCGCCGGCGAACTGGCGGGTTACGGCGTGCGTCGCATCAACGTGTCGCTCGACACGCTGGACGCGCAAAAATTCCAGCGCATCACCCGTTGGGGCGATTTCGCCAAGGTGATGCAGGGCATCGAGGCCGCGCAAGCGCATGGCCTTCACGTCAAGATCAACGCCGTGGCGCTCAAGGGCGTCAACGAGGATGAAATCGAGGCGTTGATCGAATGGGCGCACGGGCGCGGCATGGACCTCACCCTCATCGAGGTGATGCCGCTCGGCGAGATGGAGGTCGCCCGCGTCGATCAGTTCCTGCCCCTCTCGGTCGTGCGGGCGCGGCTTCTCGACCGTTATGTGCTGGAGGATCTACCCGACCGCACCGGCGGCCCCGCCCGCTATGTGCGCGTGAAGGAAACGGGCGGCCGCCTTGGCTTCATCACGCCGATGACGCACAACTTTTGCGAGGCATGCAACCGCGTGCGCCTCACCTGCACGGGCAAGCTTTTTATGTGCCTGGGCCAAGAGGACGCGGCCGATCTGCGCACGCCCTTGCGCCTCTCGGAAGGCAATGAGCGTCTTGACCAGGCCATCGAGGACGCGATCGCGCGCAAGCCCAAAGGCCACGATTTCGTGATCGACCGCCGCCGCAATCGCCCCGCCGTCGGCCGTCACATGAGCGTGACGGGCGGCTGACCCGCGTTCTCGCCGCTTTTCGGGAGAGGCTGCGGCGTCTGAAAGGGAGCATACGTGGGCGCGCTGCTTCAATTAAGCCGGATCATCGATGCGCTCACCACGCGCATCGGCAAGCTTGCCGCTTGGGCGATCCTGGTCGCGGTCATCGTGTCGGCGGTGAACGCCATCGTCCGCAAGGCGTTCGGCACCTCCTCGAACGCCTGGCTGGAGCTGCAGTGGTATCTGTTCGGCGCGGTGTTCATGCTGTGCGCCGCCTGGACGCTGAAGGACAACGAGCACATCCGCATCGACATCGTCTCGAACCGGCTGTCGAAACGCAGCCGGGATGCCATCGACGTGTTTGGCCATCTGTTCTTCCTGTTGCCGTTCGTGGCCGTGATGCTCACCCTCTCCACGCCGTTCTTCTGGCATGCGTATCTCTCGGGCGAGCGATCCGCCAGCGCCGGCGGCCTCATCCTCTGGCCGGCGAAGGGTCTGATCCTCTTAGGATTTGTCCTCCTCGCGCTGCAAGCCTTAAGCGAACTCATCAAGCGTATCGCGATCTTGCGTGGCGCGATCGAGGACGAGTACGCCCGCGGCGGCCACCAGGCGGCGGCCGAAGCCGAAGCCGAACGGCTCCTGGGTGAACTGGCGGATGAGGACCGGCTTAGCGGCATTGTAAAAATAGACAAATAAACGGCCCTCTCCTCCTGTCCTTCGGAGTCTCTGTTTATGGCTGAGCTGATCGCCCAGAACCTCGCGCCGATCATGTTCGCGGCGCTAGTGGTGTTTCTGCTGCTCGGCTACCCGGTCGCCTTCGCGCTCGCCGCGAACGGCCTTTTGTTCTTCATCGTCGCCGTCGAACTCGCCCCTTACGCGCCGCAGACCATCACGCTGTCGTGGCCGCTGCTGCAGGCCCTCCCCGAGCGCATCTACCAGACCATGAGCAACGAGGTCTTGCTCGCCGTTCCTTTCTTCACCTTCATGGGCCTCGTGCTGGAACGGTCGGGGATGGCCGAGGACCTCCTCGACACCATCGGCCAGTTGTTCGGGACCGTGCGCGGCGGCCTTGCCTACGCGGTCATCTTCGTCGGCGCGCTCCTAGCGGCGACGACGGGCGTTGTTGCGGCGTCGGTCATCGCAATGGGCCTGATCTCGTTGCCCATCATGCTGCGCTACGGCTACGACCGGCGGCTCGCCGCGGGCGTCATCGCAGCCTCCGGCACCCTGGCGCAGATCATTCCGCCCTCGCTCGTTCTCATCGTCATGGCCGACCAGTTGGGCCGCTCCGTCGGCGATATGTACGAAGGCGCCTTCATTCCGGGGCTGGTGCTGGCCGGCCTCTACGCCGGGTATGTCTTTCTTGTGACCCTGGTCAAGCCGGACGCGGCCCCCGGCCTGCCCGCAGAAGCGCAGCGCATCCACGAGAAGCAGCATCTCGCCCTGCGCCAAGGTCTTTTCACCGGCCTCGCCCTGTTCGTCGTCGCCCCGCTCGCCATCTGGATCGTGCTCGCGACCGTGGATGCGCTCGCCGCGGAATTCGGGCGGCCGCTCCTCTCGGGCCATATGTTCGGGATGGATGCGAAATGGGCCGTCGCCGGCATCGTCGGCGGGCTGTTTGCGGCCTACCAGCTCCTTTTGCGCGGCCCGCGCCGAATCGGCGCGAACCCGCGCCTCAACCTGCTGGCCCTCGCCGGCGCTTCCGGGCTGCTGGCCGCCCTCTTCATGCTGTACCGGACCAACGTCAAGGCCGGCGCGGATTTCGTCATTCTGACGATGTCGCTGGCCGTGGCGATCTCCTTCTCGCTGGCGCTCGCCAACCGCTTTCTGAGGCTCGGTCTCCTGTCGAACATGGCGCAGGAAGTCACCTTCGTCATGGTGCCGCCGCTGGCGCTCATCTTCCTCGTGCTCGGCACCATCTTCATCGGCGTCGCGACGCCGACCGAAGGCGGCGCCATGGGCGCGCTCGGCGCGATCGTGCTGGCCGGGCTCAAACGCCTCGTCAGCAACGAGGCGAAGCGCCTGAACTGGGACATCGTCCGGCAGGCGGTCGAGGCCACGGCGAAGCTGTCGGCCTTCGTGATGTTCATCCTGATCGGCGCGCGCGTGTTCTCCCTGACCTTCTATGGGGTGAACGGGCACGTGTGGGTCGAGCACCTGCTGACCTCGCTGCCGGGCGGCCAGCCGGGTTTTCTCATCTTCACCAACATCTTCATTTTCGTCCTGGCCTTTTTCCTCGATTTTTTCGAACTGGCCTTCATCGTCATCCCGCTGCTCGGGCCGGCGGCGGAGAAACTTGGCATCGACCTGATCTGGTTCGGCGTCATGCTCGGCGTCAACATGCAGACCAGCTTCATGCACCCGCCCTTCGGCTTCGCGCTGTTCTACCTGCGCTCGGTCGCGCCGCGCGCCCCCTTTATGGACCGGCTCACCGGCCGGCGCATGGAGTCGGTGACGACCGGCCAGATTTATTACGGGGCGATCCCGTTCGTGGCGATCCAGTGCCTTATGGTCGCCCTCGTGATCCTGTTCCCGAAGATGGTGACCCACTACAAGAGCAGTGGAACCGTGATCGACCAAAAGGCGATCGAGCAGCAGTTGCAGGATCTTCAGCTCCCTGGCGCGACCACGCCGGACGGGGGCGGACTTCCCGGCTTGCCGCAGATCGATCTCGGCCAGCCGCCCAAGATCGAATGACCTTCCGGCCAAATGCCGTTGCGTTATCCCCGGAGGGGCTGGACGGCTCTCCGACGGCGCGAGCGCCTCCATGGACGTCCCAACGCCGTTATGTCTTCGCTCCCTGCACCCAGGGAAAGCTCGGCACGTCGCGCCCCAACGCCCGATGAAGCGCCATGGTCATTGACAAACCTGCGGCGGCAGGCCGCCGCGTTGGTCGTCCCGTCAGCGCCTGAAGAATTCCCGGAACGCGGGCGGGATCTTGTCCAGTGGCAGGTCGGCCACGTTGTTGCTTTGAACGATGACTGCACTGCTGTTTCCGCTGCGCTGCTCCAGCCGGGTGTAGCCGGGCCGCTTCTCGATCCGCTTCACGACCGTCTCGGGGTTTCCGCTCTGGGTTACGCTGGCGAGGTTGCCGCCATTACGCACCGTCGTCGTGACCCGGCCTGAGTCGTCGCCTTGGGCCATGCCGTCGTCCCTGCGGCCAGTCTCGGCCGCCGCGTCGGGGTGTGCGTTGTGCGTGGTCTCGACGCTGCCGTCCGGGCCGCGCGCCGGCGGGCCCGATCCGGCCAGCGCGGCCGCGCTCAGGGCGATTGCCGTTCCAAGGACAAGGTAAGCTGTTTTCATCGAAAGCTCCTAAGAGGTGTGGAGCGGACCGCGCCCCTGGGCGCGGCGCTCGCGAACAGCGCAGAAAGCAGGCCGCGCACGCCGATCACCACGGCCGCTGACGGAGGAGCGCCTTGTTGTAGGCGCCCGCCTGGCCGATGCCGGCCAAGTTGTTGGGGCCGATCTGAAACACCCGCGCCCGGTTGTCGGCGCCGATCTGCCCGACGAGAGCGTTATTGAGGCGGCCCATCTGGCGCACCAGGGCGTTGTTGGAGCCGCCGTTTTGCAGCACGGTCGCGCTGGTCGCTTGACCGATCTGTCCGATCATGGCGGCGTTGTACTGGCCCGACTGCTGAATGGCGGCCGAGACGTGGGGGCCGACCTGCATCACGCCTGCGAAGTTGGCGGTGCTGTTCTGTCTGATGACCACGTCGCCGGAGCCGACGCCGATCGCGCCGTAGACGCTGACCGTAGGAACGTCGAAGTCGCCGGCCCAGGCGGCCGGGGAGGTCAGGGTGAGTGCGGCGAGCGCCGCCCAACGCAGGGTTTTCATGAGATGTCTCCGATCGGTAAAGCGCATGGGGACAAGGGCCGGGCGGAGCGCGAACGCCCGCCCGCGTCAGCCGCTACGGCCACTGCTTCAGGATCGCGTTGTTGAACGAGCCCGCCTGGCCGATGCCGGCCAGATTGTCGGGGCCCATCTGGAAGACGCCGGCTCGGTTCGCCGAACCGATCTGTCCGACCATGGCGTTGTTATAGCGGCCCATCTGTCCGACCATGGCGTTGTTGAAGCCGCCAGTCTGCAACACGGACGAGTGGTTGGCGTAGCCGCCCTGGACACCAGTGTAGGTGTTGGCCGCGCCCGACTGGGCGACATGGGCCTGGTTGACCCCGCCGCTCTGGACGATGACGCCAGCGTTGCCGGCGAGCGCCGGAACCGCGAGCGAGAGGGTGGCGACGGAGGCGATCAGCAGCGCACGAAGGGACATGGGGGAAAACTCCTCTCAACGCCCGGGATGTCCGGGACCGTTTCGAGAGCTTTTTACCGAGGCGCGACTGAATGAGAGCCGAGAGCTTTGTTCAGGAGCGGTTGAGGGACATGGCGGGATTGAGGCGGAGGCGGCACGCCGAGACCATCAGCAAGGACGTCGATGGTCGCAGCTGATGGAGGCTCCGGCCCTAGGGATCGAATCCTGGGGACGATCAAGGCCGCTCGACCCCATCGATTCGCATCGCTCGCGAAAAAAGTTCATCCTCGGCGTCGGACCGGCACCCCGTTCTTTGTCCTCAGAGCACGCCTTCAGCTCCACGGCGGTTCGCATGGGCGAAGGCAATTTTCACAAAGCGCAAGATAAGGAGTGATCATGAATACGACAGCCGCCAGCCAAGCTGCCGAAACGACAGCGGCGAACCCCAAGGTCCTCGGAGGCGTGGCGCCTTATCTCAGCGTCAGGGACGCCAGCGCGGCGGCCGAGTTTTACAAGCGGGCCTTCGGCGCCGAAGAGGTCGCGCGCAAATCCATGCAGGACCATCGACTGATCCACTGCCATCTATACATCAACGGCGCATCGGTGATGCTGAGCGATGCTTTCCCGGAGTTCGGCCATCCGCTGAAGGACCCGCAGGGCTTCAACCTGCTCCTGGCGGTCGATGATGTCGACGCGTGGTGGAAGCGGGCGATCGAGGCCGGGGCGGAGATCGTCATGCCGCTTGAGCTGCAGTGCTGGGGCGACCGCTATGGCCAGCTCCGCGACCCCTTCGGCATCACTTGGGCGATGGCATCGCCCGGTCGCTGAGGGCAGTAAGGCTGGCGTCAGCGGCGTCTCCGGCCGCTGACGCCAGCATGCATCCAAGAGGACCATGAGCGCAGCGCCCGGAGACGGCCCAAGAGGCGCCGATGCAGGCGAAGCCGCAGGATGAGCCCCGCTGGTGGCTGCAAAAGCTGGTCGGCGATTGGACCTACGAAATCGAGTCCGGGATTGGGTCCCGGATAACCTC
>JAJKJG010000292.1 GCA_021154065.1 Methylobacterium sp. | reverse complement strand
TCCCGTATTGGGAACAACCCATGCCCCGGATCGTCGATCAAGGGACAGTGTCTTGGCCGGGCCTTTCCTCCTCCTCCTCCTCGTCGCCGTAGCCCAGCATGTGCAGCGGGCGCGCCGCGAGCCCTCGCGTCCGGCACCAATGCACGAGCGCGTCCTCCTGGCCGTGCGTGACCCAGACCTCGCCGGCGCCGGTCTCGGCGATGGTGGCGCAGAGGTCGTCCCAATCGGCGTGGTCGGAGATGACGAGCGGCAGCTCGACGCCCTTCTGGCGGGCTCGCGCCCGCACCCGCATCCAGCCGGAGGCGAAGGCGGTCACCGGGTCGGGAAGTCGCCGCGACCACAAATCCTGCGTCGCCGAGGGCGGGGCGAGCACGATCCTGCCGGCAAGCTCGCTCTTCTTTGCCGCCGTTGCCTTCGGCGTGTCGCCGAGGTCGATGCCTTCGCTCTTGTAGAGCGCCGTCAGCGGCTCGAGCGCGCCGTGCAGGTAGATCGGGGCGTCGTGCCCGGCGGCGCGGATCAGCGCCATGACGCGCTGCGCCTTGCCGAGCGCGTAGACGCCGACGAGGTGGGCGCGCTCCGGAAACAGCGCCACCGACTCGAGGAGCTTTGCGATCTCGTCCTGCGCCGGCGGGTGGCGGAACACCGGCAGGCCGAACGTCGCCTCGGTGATGAACACGTCGCAGGGCACGAGCTCGAACGGGCGGCAGGTCGGGTCGGCCTCGCGCTTGTAGTCGCCCGAGACGACGATCCGGCAGCCGCCGGCCTCGATGACGATCTGGGCCGAGCCGAGCACGTGGCCGGCCGGCACGAAGCGGACCGTGACCTCGCCGATGCGCCGCTCCTCGCCGAGCGCCGCCGCCTCGCTCGATCCGGCGAAGTCGGCGCCGTAGCGCGCCGCCATGATGCGCAAGGTCTCGCGCGTCGCGAGCACGGCGCCATGGCCGGCCCGCGCGTGGTCCGAATGGCCATGCGTGATCAGCGCCCGCGCGACGGGGCGGACAGGATCGATGTGGAAGCCGCCCATCGGGCAGCACAGCCCGTGCGGCGTCTGCGTCAGGATATCGGTGCAGGTGAGCGCCATCGCCTGGCGATATAATGCCGAACGCCGTCACGTCACCCCGGATCGCGCGACGCGCGTCCAGCCCATCACAAATCGATGGCTCGTGCCGGGCGCATTGTCCCTAAGGTCAATGCGCCTCAGGACAATAGCGCGTGCCGTCTTCGGAACCGTAGCCTCCCACCGTCAGGCAAGCCTGCCGGCGGTGGGAGCTCGCGATGAGCGATACGGTCGTGACCGATGGTCGCGCAGAGAGATCGGGACCGGCAGATCGGCCGGCTCCGCCGGGCTTTCGCTGGATCGGCCCGATGAGCGCGCTGCGGGCCCTCATGGAGGAGCAGGGCCTAGACGGTGGCGCGATCATCGCGAAGGCGGGCATCGCGCCCGGAGCTTTGGAGCAGCCGGAGGATTTCATCGCCGTCACCGTGCTCGGAAACCTTCTCGCCCGCTGTTCCGAGGTGGCGAGCTGCCCTCACCTCGGCGTCGCTCTCGGGGCTCGCGCGAGCCTCGCGTCGTTCGGCATCGTCGGATCGCTCATGCGCCGGTGCGACACGCTCGGCGACGCCATCGGCGCGCTCGAGGATCATCTCCAAGTCCTCGATCGCGGCACGCTCCTTCACTTGGAGACGGCCGACGATGCCGTCGTGCTGAGCTGCCTGCAATATGGACCGGCGGGGCGCGGCGGCGGCATCATTACGGAAAGCCTGCTCGCGACGATCGTCAGCGCGTTCCGCGAGCTCTGCGGCCGCGACTGGGCCCCGTCGGAGGTGCACCTCGCCCGCCGCGTGCCTGACGACGGCGCCGCGTTGCGATCGTTCTTCCGCGCGCCCATCCGGTTCAACCAGGAGCTGACGGCGCTCGTCTTTCCGGCCCGGGACCTCGGCCTGAGGGTGAGCTCGGCCGACCCCGAGCGCAGACGCGCCGTCGAGAAAGCCGTCGGCGAGCTCGAGGCGATTTCCCGCGCCGATCTGGTCGATCAGCTGAAACGCAGCCTGCGCAAGCGTCTCGCCACCGGCCGCTGCTCCTGCGACGACGCTTCGCGCCGGTTCTCCGTCCACCGGCGCACGCTCAATCGCTATCTCAAGGCGGCAGGCACGGGATTCAGGACCGTGCTCGACGAGCTCCGATTCGAAGTCGCCCGGCAACTCGTATCCGACACGGAGCTGCCGCTGGCACAGATCTCCGCTGCCCTCAACTTTTCGGAGCCGGCCGCCTTCACCCGAGCGTTCGAGCGCTGGTCCGGGGGTGTCTCGCCGCAAAAGTGGAGACACCTGGACCGGGGGGATGATTCGATCCGCTCGAAAATGCGCGAGCGGCCTCGAGGTGCGCCGGACCATCGCGCGTACGCGCATGCCTGAGTGGCGGGCGTGCCCGTCCCGGCCTTTTCGCTCCCAAGAACTGCAAGGTGGGATGATGACCGGACTCGAAGCGATGCTGCTCGTCATAGCAGGCACGATCATATCGCTGCTGGGGGTCAGGATATTTCGGGCGCGCGCCCGGCATGACACGTGAACCGCCGACATGAGCTCACTTCGACCTCATCGGCGGGTCCTTTGCATGAGGGCGTGATCTTTGCTCCGAGATTGCATGTACAAATGCAGTCTCAACGCATCGTGCCAGCCAAGGAGCCTTATGGCGTCCGCAGTCGGGTCGGCACGCTGTCGCTCTCCGGCTCCTGCAATCGAATCGTCTCGCCCTTTCGGTCCGGCCCACCGAGCAGCACGCTCTGCCGCTCGGCCAACACCTGATTGATATAGTTCAGCGTGAGCGCCGTGACTGCCGTGCGCTCCTCCTCGGGTGCCTGGGCAGCGAGCGTTCTAACCGCCGCGTCGATATCCGTGCGGATCAGACCGAGATCCGAGAGGGTACGCGCCTCTCGGATTGCCGGCAGGATCGTGATCAATCGCGGCAAGAGCGGCCGCTCCGGAGCATCATGGCGGAGAAAGCGCGCGAGGGTGATCCCAGCCGATCCGAGAGCGCCGAAGAGCATCGGCCCATAGAACAGCCAGTCGCCGTAGCGCTCCATGAGCGACGTCTCTTCTCCGGCGTAGTACACCTTGGCGCCGGGGTGGACAGGGAAGAGCGCGTCCTTTTCCGTGCTCGCCGCCTTGGTCAGGGTTGCGATCGGCGCGTCGGCGCTCAGCTTCTGACGGTATTCGAGGAGCGAGCGAATGAGCTGCGTTATGGCATCGTTCGGAACGTTCCGGTCGGCGACGAGATAGGTTGCAACCTGCAGCGTGGTGACGCTTTCCTCCGGCAGCATCGGAGAGCCGCCGAACTGGCCCGCGGCAATCTCGCCGGCTTCGTAGGCGGGCACCATGGCGGCGATTGCCGCGGCGTCCTCGATCGGAACGAACGCCAGCTTGCGTCGGCTTGCATCCCGAACCGCCAGCCAAGTCTGGGCGACTCGCGATGCACGGCTCGTCGGGGCCACGAAAAGCACCGCGTCGACGGACTTGTCGCGGATGCTGGCGATGATCGATGGCGGCGACAGCGGCAGTGCCTTGGTCTCCCCGGTCACGCCATAGTGCCGACGCAAGGTGCTCAGCAGCGCGTCATCCGCTCCGGGAGGGCCGATCAAGCCGACCGTCTTCCCCTTGAGATCGCCGAAGTCGTCGACTTTGGACTTTTCCGGGACAACGATGACGACCGGATCCGTGTGCAGGATCGCGACGGCTCTGATGCTGTCCGATGTCGGTCCATCGCCGCGCATCACGGCGAGCTGTGCCTCTCCCTTGATCAGCTTGCCGACGGCCTCGCTCGGGCCAGCCGTATGCTCCACGGTGAGCTGGACTTCGGCCTTATTGGAGCTGAGCGTTCGGCTGAATGCGGCCATCAGCTCCGCGTCCGCAAATCCCGCGGGTCCTACCGCGACTTTGAGTACGGTCGGTCTCGACCAGTGCAGCCAGGCAGCCCCGGCCAATCCGCCCGTCATAAGCACGGCTGCGACCACGACGAACCAACGCCAGGTCTTGCTCATGCAAACCTCCAAGCCGGCGGTGGCGTCGCAACGCTCACGCGCGATCATATCTCCGCAGCCCGAAGAGCGCGTCACGCACGATCCGGCGACCTCAGGGGCTCCTGCTTGATCAATCGAGCCATGCTTCGCGGACGAACCGGAGTCCCGTCGGATCAAGCACGCACGAGCCTTCGACTGCCACGCTCGTGCCGCGCCTCGGCTCACCCCGACCGGAGCGCGGCGACTGCGATGCGAATCCCGGAGGCTGCTCGGTGAGGCCACTCCGCCGACTGCCTATGTGACTGCATCCAGCCTGGGGGTCGCAGCCTTTTCGGCACCGGTGCGGAGGGATGACCCGTGGACTACATCGTTTCCGCGCTCCGTCTGAACCCCGAGCTCGCCATCTTCCTCACGGTTGCGATCGGTTTTCTGATCGGCCGCGTGAGGTTCGGCAGCTTCTCGCTCGGCATCGTCGTCGGCTGTCTTCTGGCAGGAGTGCTGGTCGGGCAGCTCGACATCAAGGTTTCACCGCTCGTCAAGACGGTGTTTTTCGATCTCTTTCTCTTCACCACGGGGTACAAGGTCGGCCCACAGTTTTTCCGCGGCCTGAAGTCGGACGCGCTTCCGCAGATGGCGCTGACGGTCGTGCTCTGTGTCACGTGCCTGCTCGTCGCTTTCGGATTCTCGAAGCTTCTCGGCTATGACGTCGGCACGGCCGCAGGCCTGCTGGCCGGCGCCTTCTCGGAATCGACGGTGATCGGCACGGCCGGAGACGCGATTCAGCGCCTGACGATTCCCGAGGCCGACAAGGCGGCGCTCATCAACAATATCCCGGTCGCCTACGCCGTGACCTACCTCGTCGGAACGGCGGCGTTGGTCTGGTTCATCCCGACGATCGGACCCAAGCTGATGGGCGTCAACCTGCGGGATGAGGGGGCGCGAATGCGCGGTCATGCCGACGGCGACAGCCAGGCTGGCGGCGGTGTGATGTCCGCGGCCCGGACCTTCGACCTCAGAGCCTATCGGGTCGCCAACCCTCACTGGATCGGCCGGACGATCGCCGAGATCGAGGCTTTGCCGAAGGGAGTACGAGCTTTCGTCCTGCGCGTGCGCAGCGGCGAGCGCATCCTCGAGGCGACACGAGACCTGGTCATCCAAGAGAACGATGTCGTGGCGGTCGCCGCCCGGCACGAGGTGCACGCGGCAAGCGGGGACGTCGTCGGGCCCGAGCTCAGCGACCTCGCCCTGCTCGACATACCGGTCGAGGCGGTGGATGTGGTGGTGACCAATCGTCTCGTTGCCGGCAAGACGCTCGGCGCCCTCGCCGAGGCGTCGTTCGCGCGTGGCATCTTCCTGTCGAGGGTCACCCGATCCGGGATCGAATTGCCGGTGTCGGTCGAGACCCGGATCGATCGCGGCGACGTGATGCACCTCGTCGCGCCGCTTCCCCAGCTGGCGCTCGCCGCCGAGGCTTTGGGCTACGCGGATCGTCGCACCTCGGCGACCGACATGGTCTTCGTCGGGATGGGGATCTTTCTCGGCGGGCTCGTCGGCCTCCTTTCGGTGGTCGTCTGGGGCGTTCCCCTGACGTTGACGGCGAGCGGCGGCGCGCTGGTCATGGGCCTCGTGTTCGGATGGCTGCGCTCCGTCTATCCACTCTTCGGCCGCATCCCCGAGCCGGCGATCTGGATCTTCGACACGCTCGGCCTGTGCATGTTCATCGCCATCGTCGGCTTGACTGCGGGACCAAGCTTCATCTCGGGCCTGCAGACGACGGGCCTCAGCCTCGTTGCGGTGGGTCTCGTCTCCGCCCTTCTCCCGCACACGGTGGGAATACTCTTCGGCCGCTACGTGCTCAGGATGGAGCCGCTCATCGTGCTCGGCGCGTGCGCCGGCGCAGGCACGATCACGGCGGCGCTGCGAGCCGTGCAGGATGAATCTCGGAGCAGCATTCCGGCGCTCGGCTACACGGTGCCTTACGCGATCGGCAACATTCTCTTGACCGCGTGGGGGCCGGTTCTCGTCGCGATGATGTCCCTGTGAGCAAGTGGTTCGCAGGCTAGCGGGACCGTCACGAGATCGCGCGCCTTCAGGCGCGCCCGCACGGGCGCCGTCAGCCGGCGGGATGCGCCGGCTTGGCAAAGATGGTCATCCAGGGCCCGAGGTTTCGGCTGGCAAATGGAGCGTCGTTCACAAGGCGCAGATGAAGCACGGTATCGTGCAGGATGGCGCCGAACTCTGCCGTCGGTCGCACCGGCAGGCACGTTGCCAGGACCGATACGGCCGCATCCCTGTAGGTCGGCGCCATCGCCTTGGGGGTCGCATTCGTCGCGGTGATCATCGGCGGTCCGCGAAGCTCCCCGGCGGAACTGATCATGAAGCGCAGCGTCACCGACGATCCCGTGGTTCCCGGCGGAACGTTCCAGCATTTCGCCAAGTGCTGGCGAAGCTGCTGCCAGTCATCGATGCGGCCTGCCTCATAGGGCCGATCCGCCCGTCTATGCACCGCGAGAGCGCGCTCGGCTGTTGGTGCCGCTTGCGGCAATGCGTTGGGCGCAGCGCCGCCTGAAGGGCGAGATGGGGTCGTGCCCGGTTGCGGAATCGCCGATGCGGCCGCGGCTGGATTGATCGAGCTCGGATTGCGGATGTCCGACGCCCTCGCGGCCGGATTGATCGAGCTCGGATTGCCGACTTCCGACGGTGCCGCGCTCGGGTTGATCGCAAGCGGCTGGGCTCGCGGGCCATCGCACAGACCGAGGATCATGACGGCAGGAAAGCACATCGAGGCGCAGCCGAGATGACTCATGCCGTCATCTCATCTCGACGGTGGCGAACTCAAGGTTCGGCGATTTGCTTCTCGGCAACGGAGCTTCCTAGAGCGCGATGACTTCTCTTCGAGTCGTCATCCCGCTCTACCTCTTTGTTTGAGCATGATCTTTTCCGAAAACCGGTAGCCACTTTTCGGGATCATGCT
>JAJKJG010000291.1 GCA_021154065.1 Methylobacterium sp. | reverse complement strand
TGCTTCCCGCCCATCGCCCAAGCCCCCGCGACCAACCGCAACTGAATCACCCTTCACGGTGATCCGCTACCGCCTTTTGCAGAGGTCTCCGGAGGGAGAGGTCGAGTCCGCGGAGCGGACCGGGTGAGGGGAGCGCCCTCTCCGGATAGACCGCAATCCCTCACCCGGACGCCGGCTCTTCCGTCGTCTCGATCTCTCCCTCGGGAGAGGTGACGCACGCTCGCGGGAAAAATCCATGGCCACTCTCCTCCTCTCCACCGTCGGCTCGGCTGCCGGCAGCG
The DNA here is from genome assembly GCA_021154065.1 of Methylobacterium sp. The sequence continues at coordinate 5,958 of JAJKJG010000291.1, read as the reverse complement.
CGCTCGGCGGGCCGATCGGCGGCGCCGTCGGCCGCGTGCTCGGCGCTGCGGCGGGCGCGCTCGTCGACCGCGCGCTCGTCGGCGGCGACAGCCCGCGCTTCGTCGAAGGGCCGCGGCTGACCGAGCTCGACGGACTCGCCTCGAGCGAGGGCGCGGCGATCCCGCGCGTCTACGGCCGCGCCCGCATCGGCGGGCAGCTGATCTGGGCGACGCGGTTCGAGGAGGTCGCGACGACGACGGTCGAGCGCTCGGGCGGTCGTGGCGGCAAGAGCGTCGGCGGCAGCGGCAAGACCGTGCGCACCACCTATGCTTATTTCGCCAACCTGGCGATCGGCCTGTGCGAGGGCCCGATCGGTTTCGTGCGGCGGGTCTGGGCGGATGGGCGCGAGCTCGACCTGACGAGGCTCGTGGTGCGCGTCCATCGCGGCGACGAGACGCAGCCGCCGGACCCGCTCATCGTCGCGAAGGAGGGCGCCGACAACGCGCCCGCCTATCGCGGCCTCGCCTATGTGGTCTTCGAGCGCCTGCCGCTGGAGAGCTTCGGCAACCGCGTGCCGCAGTTCTCCTTCGAGGTCGCTCGCCCGGTCGACGGCCTGGCCGCGATGATCCGCGCCGTGTGCCTGATCCCGGGCGCGAGCGAGTTCGGCTACGAGACCTCGCCCGTCATGCAAGCCTTCGGCTTCGGCGTGACGCGGCCCGAGAACCGGCATCAGCTCACGGCCGTAGCCGACGTGGTCGCGTCGCTCGACGCGCTGCAGGCGCTGTGCCCGAACCTCAGGCGCGTGTCGCTTGTCGTGAGCTGGTTCGGCGACGATCTGCGCGCCGGCCATTGCACGATCGCGCGCCGCGTCGAGAGCGCCGTCAAGGTCACGCAGGGCGCCGAGTGGTCGGCCGCGGGACTGACGCGGGCGAGCGCCCGCATCGTCTCGCAGGCCGGCGGGGCCGCGGCTTATGGGGGCACCCCGTCGGACGCGAGCGTGGCGCGGCTGATCCGGCACCTGAAGGACCGCGGCCTCGAGGTGGTCCTGTATCCCTTCGTGATGATGGACATCGCGGGAGACAACGCGCTGCCGGATCCCTGGACGGGCGCGCGGGGCCAGCCGGCCTATCCCTGGCGCGGGCGCATCACCTGCGACCCGGCGCCCGGGCGCGTCGGCACGGTCGACGCGAGCGCTGCCGCGGCGACGCAGATCGAGGCGTTCTTCGGCACGGCGGCGGCCGGCGACTTCGCGGTCGCGAGCGGGGCGGTTTCGTATTCCGGCCCCGGCGAGTGGAGCTTCCGCCGGCACATCCTGCACTACGCGCATCTCGCGCAGGCCGCCGGCGGGGTCGACGACTTCATCATCGGCAGCGAGCTCGTGGGGCTGACGCGCGTGCGCTCCGCAGCCGGTGTCTATCCGGCGGTCGCGCAGCTCTGCGCGCTCGCCGCCGACGTGCGCGCCGTGCTCGGCCCCGCGACGAAGATCGCCTACGCGGCCGATTGGACCGAATACGGCGCCCATGTGCGCGACAGCGGCGCCGAGGCGCGCTTCCCGCTCGATCCGCTGTGGTCGCACGCGGCGATCGACGCGGTCGGTATCGATTTCTACCCGCCGATCGCCGATTGGCGAGACGGCGCGGACCACGCCGACCTTGCCGAGGCGCGCAGCCCCTATGACCTCGACTACCTGCGCGCCCGCGTCGCCGGCGGGGAGGCCTTCGACTGGTACTACGCGAGCGCGGCCGATCGGCGCGCGCAGACACGCACGCCGATCGCCGACGGCGCCTACGCCAAGCCCTGGGTGTTCCGGGCCAAGGACCTGGTCGGGTGGTGGTCGAGCCGCATATCGAGCGGGTCGGCGGGCTCGAGACGGCCGCGACCGCGTGGTCGCCGCGCGCGAAGCCGATCTGGCTGACCGAGATCGGCGTTCCGGCGGTCGACAAGGGTGCCAACGCGCCGAACGTCTTTCCCGATCCGAAGTCGTCGGAATCGGCGATCCCGCCGTTCTCGGGCGGCAGCCGCGACGATCTCATCCAGCTCCGCGCCCTCGAAGCGATCCTGTCTCGCGCTGCCGCTGATCGCGGCGGCGCAGGCGCAGAAGCACGTCACGCATAACGAGGCGCTCTTCGCCGTCGACACGCTCCTTCACTGCGCCGTGAAGGACAAGGACCTCGCGGCGCCGCCCGCCTCGCCGGCGGAGGGCGACCGCTATATCGTCGCCGGCGCGGCGACCGGGGCGTGGACCGGCAAGACCGGCCAGGTCGCGGCGCGGCAGGACGGCGTGTGGCGCTTCTACCCGCCGCAAGCCGGCTGGATCGCCTTCGTCGTCGACGAGCTGCAGCTTTATCACTTCAACGGCACCGCCTGGGCGCCCGGCGTCGTCGCCATAACCAACCTGCAGAACCTGACGCTTCTCGGCATCGGCACGGCCGCGGACGCGACGAACCCGTTCAGCGCCAAGCTCAACAACGAGCTGCACGCCGCGAAAACAGTCGCCGAGGGCGGCACCGGAAACATCCAGGTCAAGATCTCGAAGGAAAGCGCGGCGAAGACCGCCTCTCATCTGTTCCAGACGAACTTCTCGGGCCGGGCGGAGCTCGGGCTCACCGGCGACGACAACCTCCACGTCAAGGTCTCGGCGGACGGTGCGGCTTGGATCGAGGCGCTGGTGTTCGCTGCCGCGACCGGCGCTGCGACGTTCGGCGCTCCCACCGTCACCGCAGCCAGCGCCGCAAGCGGCGCCGGGCTCCGCCTGCCGCATGGCGTAGCGCCGACAGCGCCGGTCAACGGCGATCTGTGGTCGACGACGGCGGGCTGGTTCGTGCGCACGAACGGCGCCACCCAACAGCTCGAGGTCTACAACGCCGCCGCGACCTTTGCCGGGGTGAATGTCGGCGGCGCCCTCACCGGCGCCACGGCGGGCTCCTTTTCGGGCGCGGTCTCGACGGCCGCGCTCTCCGCGACGAGCGGCACGTTCACCTCGGCGCTCAGCGTGAACAACGGGGCCGAGCTGAACGTGTGGGGCCCCGGTTCGACCGTCCGTCTGCGCTTCGTGAACGACGGCACGACCGGCTATCTGCAAGGCGCGGCCCTCAATTTGTGCGGCATCGGCGGCGGCAACACCGTCGCGACCGTCACGGGCAGCCTGCAAGTCGCTGGCGTGGTAAGCCCCGGCGCCGACAACACCTATACGCTGGGCTCGGCGTCCTTGCGCTGGTCGCAGCTCTATGCCGCCACCGCGACCATCAACACCTCGGACCCACGCGAGAAGACCGCCCTCGCCGCCGTGCCGGAGGCGCTCCTCGATGCCATTCTGGCGGTGCCGATCGGTGCCTATCAGTGGCTCGACAGCGTAGCGCGGAAAGGGCCCGACCAGGCGCGCATCCACTTCGGGCCGACGGCGCAGGACGTGCGCGACGCCATCCTGGCGAAGGGGCTCGACCCCGAGCGCTTCGCGCTGTTCTGCAAGGACCCGAAGCTCGCCCGCGTCGCCAAGACGCGGATCGTGACGAGGCCCGTCGCGCCGGAGATCGTCAGGATCGAGAAGGTCGTGATCGAGGGCGGCCGCGCGATTCTCAAGGCCATCGCTGAGGAGCGGGCCGTCACGCGTAAGGTGACCGTCGAGGACGAGAACGGCGCCCCGGTGATGCGTAGCATGCCCGTCGCGGGGGCCGATTCCAGCCACGATACCGGGCCCGCATTCGAGCCGCTGACGGCCGAAATCCCGGTCACCGAGGAGGTCGAGGAGACCTACGAGACCTTCGAGCCGGTCACCGGCGAGTTCGTCTACGGCCTGCGCCTCGAGCAGTTCTACTCCCTCCTCGGTCTCGCCATCCGCCGCAAGGCCGGGTTCTGAAGCCCTTCCGGTAGCGCCGGCGCGGCCGGCTTCGGCTCGCGCTTCGCGGACTCTCCGACATCACCCCAGCACAGGATCATCTCATGGCTGCGAACAGCTTCGAGCCGTCGCTCGCGCACGTCCTCAAGCACGAGGGCGGGTACGTGAACCACCCCGCCGATCCGGGCGGCGCCACCAATCTCGGGATCACCGCCGCGACGCTGGCGCTGGCGCGCGGGCATCCGGTCTCCCCCGCCGATGTCGCTGCGCTGACAAGGGCCGAAGCCGCCGCGATCTACCGCCGCTTCTTCTGGAACCCGGCTCGCGGCGACGACCTGCCGGCGGGTCTCGACCACGCCGTCTTCGACCTCGCGGTGAACTCCGGCCCAGGGCGCGCGGCGAGGCTCCTGCAACGCGTCCTCGCGGTCGCCGAGGATGGCGTCATCGGGCCGGCAACGGTCGCGGCTGCGCAGCGCGCGGAGGCGCGGCAGACCATCCGCGCGCTTCAGCGCGAGCGTCTCGCCTTCCTCAAGCGCCTCTCGACGTGGCCGACCTTCGGTCGCGGCTGGCAGGCGCGCGTCGCGGCGGTCGAGCGGGAGGCCCTCGCTCTCGCGGCCGAAGCCACCGCGCCGCAGGCTCCCCGCCCCACGCCCAGGCCTACCCCCGTTCCAATCCCACCTCAGAAAGGACTCATCATGAACGACGTCAAATCCATCCTCGCGAGCCGCACCGTTTGGGCGAACCTCGTCGGCCTCGTCTCTGTCGGCCTCACCCTCGCCGGGATCGACACTGGCGATCTCGACGTGAACAGGGTTGCCGAATCGGCAGCCCAGCTCGTCGCCGCGGCAAGCTTCATCGGCTCGACCGTGTTCCGCATTGCCGCCACCCGGCGGTTGATCGGATAGCCAAGCGCGAGCGACCGAAGCGCCGCGTTCAGGCGGCATTCAGTCCCCGAAAGGCAGCGTCCCGGCATGCGTTCGTTATGGATCGGAGCAGCCCTCCTCGGGTGCCTCGGCGTTGCGCGCGCCGAGGGCGTTGCCGGGGCGCTCGACTGCCTCGAACCGGGCGAAATGCGGGAGACGGTCGCCGACAACAAGGTCGTGGCGCCGGCGATGGCCGTCGTCACGGCCCGGCGGGCGGTTCCCGGGGCGGAGATCGTCCGGGCCAATCTGTGCCGGGTCGAGACGAATCTTCTCTACATCATCATGGCTCTTCGCCGGGACGGCCGTTTCGTGTACGTCACGATCGACGCGACCTCCGGCAAGGTCAAAACCGTGCAATAGCTGAGGACGGATCGCGTGCGTCTTCTCGTCGTCGAGGACGACAAAAACCTCAATCGCCAGATCGTCACCGCCCTCGAGCATGCGGGCTACGCCGTCGACAAGGCGTTCGACGGCGAGGACGGCGGCTTCCTCGGCGAGACCGAGCCGTATGATGCAATCATCCTCGATCTCGGCCTGCCGAAGGTCGACGGGGTCGCCGTGCTCAACGGCTGGCGGCGCGCCGGCGTCAAGGCGCCGGTCATCATCCTGACGGCCCGCGACCGCTGGAGCGACAAGGTCCAGGGCTTCGACTCCGGCGCCGACGATTATGTGACGAAGCCCTTCCACATGGAGGAGCTTCTCGCCCGCATCCGCGCCGTCCTGCGACGATCGACCGGGCATGCCTCGAGCGAGATCGTCTGCGGCGCCGTTCGCCTCGACACGCGCTCCGGCCGCGTCGCGGTCGGGGACAATCCGGTGAAGCTCACCTCGCACGAGTACCGGCTGCTCTCCTACCTCATGCACCATGCCGGCCGAATCGTCTCGCGGGCCGAGCTCACGGAGCACCTCTACGACCAGGATTTCGACCGCGATTCGAACACCATCGAAGTGTTCGTCGGGCGCTTGCGAAAGAAGCTCGGGGTCGATTTGATCCAGACGGTGAGGGGACTCGGCTACCTGATCGAGCCCGCCAGGGAGTAGCCCATGCCTGCCGCGCGGGTCCTCGCGGGCCGATCGATCGCGATCCGCCTTGCGGCCTCAGCGCTGTTCTGGAGCCTGCTCATCCTCCTCACCGCGGGGCTGATCCTCTCGGCCCTCTACCGCGACACCACCGAGCGCGCCTTCGACACGCGCCTCCTCGTCTACGCGACCGACCTCGC
>JAJKJG010000290.1 GCA_021154065.1 Methylobacterium sp. | reverse complement strand
TCTCCGGCGCGACAAGGCGCGCCGCCCGGCATCCTGGCGGCGGCCTCGCCCGTCCCGGTGAAAAACCCGGGTCCGTGCGGACGCACTTAAGGCGGCTTTCGGCCGGCAGCGGTCGTCAAGGCGCCGAAGTCGCGAGGCCAGGGACCAAGAGCGCCGCGCGCGGGGTGCGTCGGAACCCGCCGGACGGCGGTTCCGACCTTCCCATCCTGCCTTTCGCGCGAAGCCGCCGGCTCGCGCGGGAGAAGACGCGCCCCGCGCTCCCCTCTCGTTATTCGAGGGACGCGCCGCCTGCCGCACCCCCCGGGCCGCCTCGGCCGCGGGAACGCCGGCGCGCGCCTCCCCACCCGCTAGACTAGCGTCGCGTCGCCGCGGCTCGCTCGAGCACCCGCTCGGCCTGGCGCAGATGCGGGCGGTCGATCATCTGGCCGTCGATGCCGACGACGCCGGCCTCGGGGCTGTGCGCGAAAGCGTCGACGATCGCCCGCGCGTGCGCGAGCGCCTCGGCGGATGGCGTGAAGGCCTCGTTGATGACCGCCACCTGGGCCGGGTGGATCGCCATCTTGGCGGCAAAGCCGTCGCGGCGCGCCTCGCGGCACTCGGCGCCAAGGCCGTCGAGGTCGCGGAAATTGGTGTAGACGCTGTCGATCGCGTCGGCCTCGGCTGCCGCTGCCGCGAACAGCGTCATGGCGCGGGCGATCCGGTAGGGGTCGGTGTAGAGCCCGTCCGGACCCCGGTTCGCCTCGGCGCCGACGTCGGCGGCGAGATCCTCGCCGCCCCAGGCGACCCCGGCCAGCCGATGGCTCGCGCCGGCGAGCGTGCCGAGCGCGAACACGCCGCGCGCGCTCTCGGTCGCGATGGCGATGATCCGGGTGGCGCCGTCCGCGAGGCCGTGTTCGGCCTCGCGCACCGCGAGCTTGACGCCGAGATGCGACAGGTCCGGACCGCCGACGGTCTTCGGCAGCATGATGCCGTCGGGCCCCGCCGGTATGACGGCGTCGAGATCGGCGTCGGTGAGCCCGGTCGTGAGGCCGTTGACCCGGACGTAGAGGCGCGGCCGGTCCGCCTCGCGCCGCGCCGCGGCGAGAAACGCAGCGGCTGTCCGGCGCGCCGCGTCCTTGCCGGCGAGGGCGACCGAATCCTCGAGATCGACGAGGAGCACGTCGGCGCCGGCGCCAAGGCCCTTGTCGAGCTTCCTGACGCTGTCGCCCGGGATGAACAGGAGCGAGCGCATCAGGCGCCCGGGCGCTTCTTCATGAAGGCCTGGCGGCGGCATTCGGCAACGAGCGTGCCGTCCTGCTTGTAGGCGCGATGGATGAAGTCGACGATGCCGGCGTCGGGACGCGAGCGCGACTCGCGCTTTGCCGCGATCTCGGTCGTGACGCGCACCGTATCGCCCTCGAACAGCGGCGCCGGGAAGCGCACGTCCGTCATGCCGAGATTGCCGATCGTCGTGCCGACGGTGGTGTCGTTGACCGAGATGCCGATCATCAGGCCGAGCGTGAACAGCGAGTTCATCAGCGGCCGGCCCCACTCGGTCTCGGTGGCGCAGAAATGGGCGTCGATATGCAGCGGCTGCGGGTTCAGCGTCATGTTCGAGAACAGCATGTTGTCCATCTGCGTCACCGTCCGGGTGAGGCGGTGGGCCATCGTCGCGCCGATGGCGAAGTCCTCGAAGTAGAGGCCGCCGCGCGGATGCGGCGCGTGCGCGGGGTCTGGGGTCATCGGGACTATCCGCGGGCCGGGAACGGGCTGCGGGTCCGGCCTTCAGCCTTCCTTTACCATAACGGCGCCAGTCTCAAGTCCGGGTTCCACGCGGCCGCTCGGCCGGGCCTCCTCAGGCGCGATGTTCCTGTTCACGACACCTCCTGCCCGCGAGCCCGCGCCGGTCAATCCGGTCGTCGACGCCATCCGGCAGGGCGCCGAGAAGACCGGCACCGGCTTCGACTACCTCCTGGCGACGGCGCAAAAAGAATCGGCGCTCGATCCGAAGGCGCGGGCGCGCAGCTCGTCGGCGAGCGGACTGTTCCAGTTCATCGAGCAGACCTGGCTCGGGCTCGTGCGCACCGAGGGGCCGAAGCTCGGGCTCGGCGACGAGGCCAACGCCATCGCGGCAAAGTCCGACGGCACGCTCGTCGTCGACGATCCGAGGCGGCGCCGCGAGATTCTCGCGCTCCGGCACGACCCGCAGGTTGCCTCGCTCATGGCCGGCACCTTCACCCAGCGCAATCGCGACCTCCTGGCAGCCGAGCTCGGTCGCGAGCCGACGAGCGGCGATCTCTACGTCGCCCATTTCCTCGGCGCCCGCGGCGCCGTCGACCTGATCCGCCAGGCGCAGACGGCGCCGCGCCGCCCGGCCGCGGCCGAGTTCCCCGATGCCGCGGCGGCGAACCGCCCGATCTTCTTCGACCGCAAGGGCCGCGCCCGCGGCGCCGGCGAGGTCTACGCGCTCCTCGCGGCGAGCCACGGCACGCAAGCCGCAGCGAGCGCCGCGCCGGCCTTCGCCCCGGACCAGCCGGTCGCCTTTGCCCGCAGCGACGGGCCGGCGCTGCATGGCCTGTTCCGGACCGACGGGCGCAGAGGTCCGATCTCGGAGGAGGTCGCAAGCCTGTGGCGGGCCGGGAATGCCGCCGACGCCGGCACCCGCGGCGCCGCGCCGGAGGCGTTTTTTCCGCGCTCGACGCCGCCGCCGGACGACCCGGAGCCGGCCGAGCCCGCTGCGGCGACCGCCGCAGTCGCGCCCTCCGCCGACGTGCCGCTGCCGCCACGCCGGCCGGCATCGCTCGCGGCAAGCGCGGTCGCGCCTCCGCTCGCTGCGCAGCCGATCCGCCTCGGGGCGATCGGGCGCCCGCTCGACCTTCTCGCCTTCATGAGCTGGCGGCGGCGGGCATGATCATCCGTCAGTTCCTGCTGTGGGCGCGCACGGCGCCGCCCGGCCAGCGCGCCGAGGCGGTCGGGGCTCTCGCCCGCGCCTATCTCTACTCCGAGCTTTCGCCCGACGACCGCTGGGAAGCCGAGACCGCCATGACGGCGCTGCTCGATGACCCGTCGCCGCTGGTGCGCCGGGCGCTCGCCGAGGCCTTCGCCAACGCGCCGGAGGCGCCGCGCCACCTCGTCGTCGCGCTCGCCAACGACCAGAGCGACATCGCGACGCTCATCCTATCCCGCTCGCCGGTGCTGCCCGACGCCGACCTGGTCGATTGCGCGGCGCTCGGCGGCGAGCTCGTCCAGACCGCGATCGCGCTTCGCCCGACGGTGTCGGTCGCGGTTTCGGCGGCGCTTGCCGAGATCGCCTCGGCGCCATCGCTCGCGGCGCTGGCGCAGAACGCCGGCGCCGCCATTCCGGCGACGGCGCTGGCCCGGATGGTCGAGCGCCACGGCGACCGCCCGGAGCTGCGCGAGGCGCTGCTCGCCCGCGCCGACCTGCCGCTCGCGATCCGGCAGGCGATCGCCGCCGCCTTGTCGGCGAGCCTGTCGCGATTCGTCACCGGCCGTATCGGTAAGTGTCGGTAAGTGACGGTAATTAAATTGCAACCAAGCCTCTGAATCACTTGACCTTCCAGGCTTTTTTCGGGTAGTGTCGGCGACATTAGCCGTCACGCGCAGACAACCCCAACCCGATACCCCTGTGATACCCAGCATGGCCAAGCCGCTCACGGCGATCGCGATCGCCAACCTCAAGCCCCGCCCGCAGCGCTACGAGGTCTCCGATCCCGGCTGTCGCGGGTTGCGCGTCGCGGTGTTTCCCTCCGGCAGCCGCAGCTTCCTCGTCAGGTTCCGGTTTCGCGGGCTCCAGCGCAAGCTGACCTTGGGGCCATGCCTGAGCGAGCGTGGCGTCGCCGAGCCCGCCAGCGCACCTGAGATCGGCACGCCGCAGAGCTTGGGCTCGGCACGATCGCTGTGCGCCGAGAAGCTGCGCGAGGCCAAGAGCGGGCGGGACCCCTGCGCCGCCTTGCAGAAGGCGCGCCAAAAGCGGCTCGCGGCCGAGGGCGAGACCCTGCGCGCGATCAGCGAAGAATACCTGCGCCGCCAAGCGAGCGGGTTGCGCAGCTTCAAGCAGCGCCGCGCCGACCTCGAACTGCTCTGCGAGAGCGGCCTCGGACGCCAGCCGGTCGCCGAGATCACGCGCGGCCAGTTCACGCGTGTGCTCGATCATATCGCCGACCACAACGGGCCAGTCCGCGCCGACCGCGTGCTCTCGGCCGCGAAGACGTTGTTGGGGTGGTATTCCAGCCGCTCCGATTACGTTCCCGTACTGGGACGCGGCGGCCGCCGCACCAGCACCGCAGAAAGGGCCCGCTCGCGGGTTCTGGCCGACGACGAGCTGCGCCGCGTCTGGCTGGCGGCAGAGGGCTTCGGCGTCTTCGGCGCTCTGCTGAAGTTCCTGACGTTGACGGCGGTGCGGCGCTCCGAGGCCTCGGGCATGCGCTTCCGCGAGCTGTCGGACGGCGACAGGACGTGGACGATTCCGGCCGCCCGCTACAAGAGCGGCCGCGATGTCGTGGTTCCGTTGGGCGCGGCGGCGCAGCGCATCATCGCCGAGCGGCCGCAGCTCGGGGCTGATGCCTACGTCTTCAGCAGCACCGACGGGGCGCTCCCGCTCGGCAGCTTTTCCAACCGCAAGGAAAGGTTCGACGCAGCCTGCGCCGTTACCGATTGGCGGCTGCACGATCTGCGGCGAACAAGCCGCACGCTGCTGAGCCGCGCAGGCATCACTGCCGACATCGCCGAGATGGTCCTCGGACATGCGCTGAGCGGCGTTCGAGGCGTTTACGACAGGTTCGCGTATCTCGAAGAAAAGCGTCATGCCTTCGATGCCTTGGCGCGGACGATCGAGCGCATCGTTCACCCGCCCGCCGAGGCCGACGTCGTGGTGCCAATCCGCGCCAAGGCGGCGCAGCGCAAGTGAAGCGCCGTACTTCTGTCGGGCTGTGCAGGATCGGCCAAGCGAGCGAGCGCAACAAGGCGAGGCTGCGATCGGGCTGGGACCGCTACGAAAGCGCCATTGCGGCCGCATCTGCCGGTGATGCTGATCGTCTGCTTGATTGCCTGCGGGCACACAAGCCGCTTGCGGACGCTGATCGCGATCGCCTCGTCACCTACATCGGCACGAAGCTGCGTCGTCGCCGCTGGCCGCTCTGGCTGGAGCAGGCGCTCGGCCGCCCGCCTACTGCCGCTGATTACGACCTGCTGGCCGATCTGGTCGCCAAGACCGGGCGCAAGCGCGGCCGGGTCTTTGACGCGCCTGCTCACCGCGCCGCGCGGCTGGCCGAGGTGCTCCTGTCAGTTCGGTCGGGACGGCTCGACGCGCGGCTGCGCAGCCACCTGATCGACAATGCCTGCGAGATCGAGGGCGGCGAGAGCGGCGTTACGATTGATCCCGAGCGGGTGCGCAATTTGCTCGGCCATCCGACGGCGCGCGCACGCCGCCGCTGAGCGGTATTAGCGTACCGCCTATTTGTGTCGCTGACATCCGTTCGCGCGCAGTTCAGCTTCGTGTCGGGGTCACCAACGACACGAGGCGTTCATGTCAAAATTCAGCGAGGGTAAACCCGTTCTGTTGAGCGATCGGCAGGTTGCGGAAAGGTACGATGTAGCTGTGCGCACGCTAGAGAGGTGGGACAAGCTTCCCGATCTCGACTTCCCCGCGCCGGTTTACATCCGTCGTCGCCGCTATCGCGAGGTCGCCAAGCTCGATGATTGGGACCGGCGCAACGCCCATAAGGCGGCGACCCCCGTCCGCCCGAGCCGCGCCTACGCAGCAGCGCAGCCGCTGCCGCGCGTCGGACGCGGCCGCTTCGCCAAGCCCGAGGTGCGGTCATGAGCGGGCGCGCGAAGGCCAGACCGAGCTTCGCCACGGTCACCTCGTTCTCCGACGAGCTCGTCGCCGAGCGGCTGGGCGTGACGGTGCGCACCCTCGCATGCTGGACCCGGCATCGCGGCTTCCCGCCGGCGGCGAAGCGCTCCAAGGGTCGCGCGAAGGGCTCCAAGGGTCGGCGTTCTTACAAGTTTGCCGCCGTTCTGGCGTGGGAACGCAAGGCAGCGGCGCGAGGCCGACGACGTCAGGCGCAAGAAGCAGCCGCAGCAGAGAGGGGTCAGCCATGAACAACGTCTTTGACGACGACGCGATCTTCGACAGCGACCGCACCACACCCGTCGCACTACCGGCCACCGTGAAGGCCAATGGACCGGCCGCACCCGGCGAGCACATGGTGAACCCCTTCGCGGTGTTCCGGCAGCGCAACGCCAGCGGCGCGGTGCTGTTTCGCGGCGACCTGATCAAGTGCGTTCACAGCAGCGGGCAATGGCTGCGCGAGCACGGCGAGAGTCAGACGCTGATCGGTCCCGACGAGCGCTTCATCGTGAACCCGCTTGAGCTGGTCGACACCTGGACGAAGTTTTCCGACGGCAAGCTGATCGAGCGCAGGGTCTACCGCACGGTGGAGTTCGAGTTTGCGCCGGAACGCAAGGCGCTCGGCGACCACGACGAGCGTCACTGGGAGATGGAGCGCAACGGCCGCAAGCGCAAAGATCCGTGGTCGCGGGCCGTGTACCTGCCGCTGAGGGCTGTGAGCGACGGCGAGGTCTGCGCCTTCAAGGCGACTGGCATGGGCGCGATCGGTGAGATCGCCGAGCTGTGCGGCATGTACGCCAACGCCGATCGCGGCGGCAAGCTTCCCGTCATCGCGCCCGATGCGCGCAACTTCGAAAGCCAGCACGGTTCCCTGATCTACGTGCCCGTATTCCGGCTGATCGGCTGGCAGTTCTGGGACGGCGACGCGCCCGCGCCGCCGGTGCCGTGGCGGCCGATCAGTGCCGTGCCACCTCCAGCCAGAGCGGCCACACCCGCGTTGGCGAAGCTGGCAGCACCGGCCAAACCGAGGCACGGCCAGATCGACGATCTCGATGACGAGGTGCCGTTTTAGCTGAACGCAAAAAAGAGAGCGGTGGGGTCGCGCCCACCGCTCACGTTTCTGATCTTGGGGGATCAGGGGCATGCAAGAACCCGCCGGATACCATGCCGAGGCTCGTGCCGTCCATCACATTGGCAAGCCAGTATGGCCGCCGATCGAGAGCGAGGTTCAGCGCCGTGGCCTGCGGCTCAAGCGCGTCGGCAGTGAGCTGATCGGCGGCTGTCCGAAGTGCGGCGGCGTCGACCGTTTCAACGTCAACCCCGTGAAGCAGGTCTGGCTTTGTCGCCGCTGCGACAAGGCTGGCGATGTCGTCGATCTCGTCCAACATCTCGACGACGTCGACTTTGCCACGGCGAAGGCGACGCTGATCGGCACGGAGCCACGGCGCGCGCTCTTCGTGCGGAGCGCGCCGGAGATCGGCGACGACGATCACGCCCGCCGCCAGCACGCCAAGGCCGCAGCCCTGTGGCGGCGACGCCAGCCGATCCTCGGCAGCATTGCCGCGCGGTACCTGCGCGCGCGCAAATACCTGGGCGAGATGCCTCCGACGCTAGCGTTTCTGCCGCCGCAGACGCCCGCTCAGCACCCGGCGATGATCGCCGCCTTCGGGAGCGCGGACGCGCCGGAGAACGTCGAGGCGGTTCACCTGACGCTGCTCAAGGCCGACGGCAGCGGCAAGGCCGAGGTGGAGAAGCCGAAGCTGTTCGTCGGCCGTCCGCTCGGCCGTCCCATTGCGCTCGCCCCGATCGGCTACACGCTCGCCCTCGCGATCACGGAAGGCATCGAGGACGGCCTCTCCGTGCGCGCTGCGCTTGCGCTGGGCGTCTGGGCGGCAGGCAGCGCCGCGCGCATGCCGACGCTCGCCGAGGCCGTCCCGAGCTTCGTCGAGAGCGTCACGATGGCGCATCCCGACCCGGCTGGCCAAAACGGTGCGCGCAAGCTTGCTGATCGGCTCTACCGGCGCGGCATCGAGGTTTCCGTCGTAGAGCCCAAGGGATGAAGCGCGACGTCAACGACATCCTGCGAGAGGAGGGCGTCGAAGGGGTGCGACGCGCGCACGATCAGGCGCGCCGGTACGAGCCCAACGGTGGCAAGGCGCGGCAAGGCGGCAATGAAGATGACCACGAGCCGCTCGCCTTCGTCGACATCGGTGCGTGGGCCACGCGCGAGCCGCCGGAGCGCGAGTGGGCGGTGCAAGACCGCTTTCCGCTGCGCAATGTGGGCCTGTTCTCGGGCGAAGGCAGCGCCGGTAAAAGTATTTTGCTGATGCAGCTCGGTGCGGCGCATGTGCTGGGCAAGGACTGGGCGCTTACCCTGCCAGAGCCCGGACCGTTCCTGTACCTCAGCGCCGAAGACGAAGAGGACGAACTGGAGCGGCGACTCGGCGCAATAGCTGGGCACTATGGTACCTCGCTGGCTGAGCTTGTGCGCGACTATCACATCATTTCGCGCTTTGGCCGGGATGCGGTGCTGGCCTGTCCCGACCGGAACGGCCAGATCAGGCCAACGCCGCTATTCGAAGAGCTGAAGCAGGCCGCGCACGACATTCGTCCGAAACTGATCGGGTTGGACACTGCGGCCGACATCTTCGGCGGCGACGAGGTCAGCCGCAGACAAGTACGGCAGTTCGTCGGCCTGCTGCGCGGGCTCGCGATCGCTGGCAACAGTGCGGTGCTCATTGCCTTGCATCCAAGCCTCACCGGCATCACCAGCGGCACCGGCTTGTCAGGCTCGACGGCATGGCACAACAGCGTGCGAGCCCGCGCTTACCTCACCAGCGAGAAAACCGAGGACGGCAGCGACAGCGGGCTGCGCCAGCTCGAATTCATGAAGAACAACTACGGGCCGATCTCGGCCAGCGTGACGTTGCAATGGAAAGCCATCGGCAAGGCCGGTGTGTACCTCCCAGTGTCGTCGGGAAGCTCGCTCGACAAGGTCGCCGCCGACACCAAGGCCGAGGACGTGTTCCTCGATCTGCTGCGCCGCTTCACCAAGCAAGGTCGCGACGTCGGCCACAAAAAGGGACCGAGCTACGCCCCGACGCAATTCTCCGATGAAGACGCGGCGCAGAAGCTTGCGCCCACGAAAAAGAAGCGCAGCAAGGTGCTCCAAGACGCGATGACCCGGCTGTTTGCCGCCGAGAAGATCAGGGCCGCTGACTACGGGCGACCGTCGCGGCCAAACTACAAGATCGTCGAGCAGGAGAAGGAGCAGGAGAGCGCACCATGCGACCCACGTGAGACCCGCGTGTAATCGGGCGTGTAACCGGGCGTGTAACCGGGTGGCACAACTGAAAACCTCAGTTACACGCTCAAAGGCCACAGGAGAGCAATAAAGCTCTATGCCGTCAGCACAAAATCCCCCGTGCAACACCGCGTGTAACCGCCGTGTAAGTGCGTGGCGTACATCTCTCATACTCTCTAGAGGGCTTAAGTGCCCTCTTGGGCTAGAGCCCAAGGGCACCAGCCCTCCTCGCCGCTGGCTTTTCAGGGTGCTGGCCAGCCCCGCGCGCCTCGCCACCCCTCGCTTTTTCTTCGGCGGCCTCACTACAGCTCGCCGCTTCTGATCGAGGTCGTGCTTGGCGAAAGCGAGCTGAGGGCGGAAGCCGGTGATGCCTGATCACCGGCCTCGAGTCGCTAAGCCATTGTAGTGGGTCGTATTTGACGGCTGAGGTT
>JAJKJG010000289.1 GCA_021154065.1 Methylobacterium sp. | reverse complement strand
TATGAACATCTCGATCGGCAAGGCCGGCCGCAACCGCTGGCTCGGAAAGCGCCCGCATAACCGCGGCGTCGCCATGAACCCGATCGACCATCCGCACGGCGGCGGCGAGGGCCGCACCTCGGGCGGGCGCCATCCGGTCACGCCGTGGGGCATTCCGACCAAGGGCAAGAAGACCCGCTCCAACAAGCGGACCGACAAGTTCATCGTTTCGAGCCGGCACGCCAGGAAGAAGAAGGGTTAAGCGCCATGGTGCGTTCAGTCTGGAAGGGTCCGTTCGTCGACGGCTATCTGCTCAAGAAAGCCGACGCCGCGCGTGGGTCTGGCCGCAACGAGGTGATCAAGATGTGGAGCCGCCGCTCCACCATCCTGCCGCAGTTCATCGGCCTGACCTTCGGCGTCCACAACGGCCACAAGCACATTCCGGTCTACGTGAGCGAGGAAATGGTGGGCCACAAGTTCGGCGAATTCTCGCCGACGCGCACCTTCCACGGTCACGCGGCGGACAAAAAGGCGAAGAGGACCAGGTAAGATGGGTAAGGCCGCAACGCCCCGCGCGCTCGGCGAGACCGAGGCCAAAGCCGTCGTCCGCAATCTGCGCGTCAGCCCGCAGAAGCTGAACCTTGTCGCCCAGCTCATCCGGGGCAAAAAGGTCGCGACCGCGCTCGCCGATCTCGAGTTCTCGCGCAAGCGCATCGCCGTCGACGTGCGCAAGTGCCTGCAAAGCGCGATCGCGAACGCCGAGAACAACCACGATCTCGATGTCGACGACCTCATGGTGCATGAGGCGTTCGTGGGCAAGGCGATGGTGCTCAAGCGCTTCCATGCCCGCGCCCGCGGCCGCGGCGCCCGTATCCTGAAGCCGTTCGCGAACCTCACCATCGTGGTGCGCGAAGTTCCTGCCGAAGCGCAGGCGTGAGGTGATGCGATGGGTGTTTCTCAAACCGTGCCCGGCGCGCAGCCTGTGGCGTGAGGTGATGTGATGGGTCAGAAAGTCAACCCGATCGGTCTTCGGCTCGGCATCAACCGGACCTGGGATTCGCGCTGGTACGCCAACAAGGGCGAATACGCGAGGCTCATGCACGAAGACATGGCGATCCGCGAAGCGCTGATGAAGCAGCTGAAGCAGGCGGCTGTGTCGAAGATCGTCATCGAGCGCCCGCACCGGAAATGCCGCGTCACGATCCACTCGGCGCGTCCGGGCGTGGTGATCGGCAAGAAGGGCGCGGACATCGAGAAGCTGCGCAAGCTCGTCACGAGCATGACCAAAGCCGACGTGACCATCAACATCGTCGAGGTGCGCAAGCCCGAGATCGACGCCACGCTGGTCGCGGAGTCGATCGCGCAGCAGTTGGAGCGCCGCGTCGCGTTCCGCCGCGCCATGAAGCGTGCCGTGCAGTCGGCCATGCGGCTCGGCGCCGAAGGCATCCGCATCAACTGCTCGGGACGCCTGGGCGGGGCCGAGATCGCCCGCCTGGAGTGGTACCGCGAGGGCCGCGTGCCGCTGCACACGCTGCGCGCCGACGTCGATTACGGCACCGCCACGGCGTTCACGACCTACGGCACCTGCGGCATCAAGGTCTGGGTCTTCAAGGGCGAGATCCTCGAACACGATCCGATGGCGCAGGACAAGCGCCTGAACGAAGAAGGAGGCCGCTCGGGCGGTCGCCGCGAGCGCGAGCGCGAAGCGGCGGCCTGAACCGAGAGGGCTGTTGAGAGGCTGCCATGCTGCAACCCAAGAAAACGAAGTTCCGCAAGCAGTTCAAAGGCCGCATTCACGGCCTGGCCAAGGGCGGCACGGATCTCAACTTCGGCCAGTTCGGCCTGAAGGCGGTCGATCCCGAGCGCGTGACCGCGCGCCAGATCGAGGCGGCCCGCCGCGCGATCACGCGCGCCATGAAGCGCGCCGGCCGGGTGTGGATCCGCATCTTCCCGGACGTGCCGGTCACGCAGAAGCCGACCGAGGTGCGCATGGGCTCCGGCAAGGGCTCGCCCGAATACTGGGCGGCGCGCGTCAAGCCTGGCCGCATCATGTTCGAGATCGACGGCGTGCCGGAGGACGTGGCCCGCGAGGCGCTGCGCCTTGGCGCGGCGAAGCTGCCGATCCGCACGCGCTTCATCCAGCGCATCGCCGAGTGAGGAGGGATCGATGAAGTCGAACCAGAGGCTCTCCGACCTCAAGGCCATGACGCCCGACCAGCTCGGGGACGAACTGCTGAACCTGAAAAAGGAGCAGTTCAACCTGCGCTTTCAGCGCGCGACGGGCCAGCTTGAGAACACTTCGCGCGTGCGCGAGGTCCGCAAGGACATCGCTCGGGTGAGGACGATGCAGCGCCAGAAGCTTGGCCAGAAGCTTGGCGAAGCCAAGGCTTAAGAGGAATTCGACATGCCGAAGCGGCAATTGCAGGGCGTCGTCGTCAGCGACAAACAGGACAAGACCGTCGTCGTGAAGGTCGAGCGGCGCTTCACGCATCCGGTCATGAAAAAGACCGTGCGGAAGACGAAAAACTATCACGCCCACGACGAGGACAATGCGGCCAAAGTCGGCGACATCGTGACGATCGAGGAGTCGCGGCCGTATTCGAAGCTCAAGACCTGGACTCTCGTTCAGGGCGGGGCGGGCGAAAGCACGAGCTTGATCGACAAGGTCAAGGCCCTGGTTGGACTCTCGAAAGAGGGTTGAGTCGCGGAGTCGCCCGGTTTATAGAGGCGTCTTTCCCGATGATGAGGGCAGGGGCCTTTGTCCCTGCGTTTGACGCGCCCGGCGGGGTTCGCGCCGCATTGGGGCAATCACAAGGGCAGGGGACGCGAGATCCCCGTCAGGCGTAGTCCGGGACAGCCGGAAACCGGTCTGAAACAAGGAAAGGATCAAGGCCATGATCCAGATGCAGACGAACCTCGACGTCGCCGACAACTCCGGCACACGCCGCGTCATGTGCATCAAGGTCCTCGGCGGCTCGAAGCGCAAATACGCCTCGGTCGGCGACATCATCGTGGTGTCCGTCAAAGAGGCGATCCCGCGCGGGCGCGTGAAGAAGGGCGACGTCATGAAAGCGGTCGTCGTGCGCACCGCCAAGGACATCCGCCGTCCCGACGGATCGGTGATCCGCTTCGACAAGAACGCCGCCGTGCTCATCAACAATCAGAAAGAGCCGATCGGGACCCGCATCTTCGGCCCGGTTCCGCGCGAACTGCGCGCCCGGAACCACATGAAGATCATCTCGCTCGCCCCGGAGGTGTTGTGATGGCCGCCAAGATTGCCACGCCTTTGCTGGCGCACATCATCGGTCAGGCTATCGCGTCGGAGGCGCTCTAACTATGGCCGCGAAGATCAAGAAAGGCGATCGGGTCGTCGTCCTCGCCGGGCGGGACAAGGGCCGCGCTGGCGAAGTCGTCCAGGTGATGCCGAAAGAGGAGCGCGCGCTCGTGCGCGGCGTCAACCTCGTCAAGCGTCATCAACGCCAGACCACGACACAGGAAGGCGGCATCATCCAGAAGGAGGCCCCGATTCAATTGTCGAACCTGGCGCTCGCGGACCCGAAGGACGGCAAGCCGACTCGTGTCGGTTTCAAGATTCTGGAAGACGGGCGCAAGGTGCGGTTCGCCAAGCGCTCGGGAGATTTGATCGATGCCTGAGGCTCAACAGAACGGGGCGTCGGCCCCGCAGAACGGGGCATACCGCCCGCGGCTGAGGACGCATTACGACGAGGTCGTGCGGCCGAAGCTGATCGAAGAGTTCGGCTACAAGAACGCCATGCAGGTGCCGACGATCGAGAAGGTCGTCCTCAACATGGGCGTGGGCGAGTCCACGGCCGACTCCAAGAAGGCGTCCGTGGCGGCGGCCGACCTGGCGCTCATCGCCGGCCAGAAGGCGGTGATCACCAAGGCCCGCAAGGCGATCTCGCAATTCAAGGTTCGCGAGGGCATGCCGATCGGGGCGAAGGTCACGCTGCGCAAAACGCGCATGTACGAGTTCCTCGACCGGCTCGTGACCATCGCGCTGCCCCGCGTGCGCGACTTCCGCGGCCTCAACCCGAAGTCGTTCGACGGGCGCGGCAATTACGCGCTCGGGATCAAGGAGCACATCGTGTTCCCGGAGATCAACTACGACAAGGCGGAGGCGATCTGGGGCATGGACGTCATCATCGCCACGACGGCGCAGACGGATGACGAGGCCCGGGCGCTTCTGAAGCACTTCAACTTCCCGTTCCGGCAGTGAGGGCGCCTCGCCCTCAGACGCGGACACTGGAGATCAGGACGGATGGCAAAGAAAAGCTCGATTGAGAAGAACAAGCGCCGCAGGCAGCTCGTCAAGCGGTTTGCGCCCAAGCGCGAGCGGCTGCTCGGGGTCGCCAACGACGAGTCGAACTCGATGGAGGAGCGCTTCGAGGCGCGCCTCAAGCTGGCGGAACTGCCGCGCAACGCCAACCCGACCCGAATCCGCAATCGCTGCGAGATGACGGGCCGCCCGCGCGCGTACTATCGCAAGCTCGGGATGTCGCGCATCGCGTTGCGCGAACTCGGTTCGAAGGGGTTGATCCCCGGCCTCGTCAAGTCGAGCTGGTGAAGGAGGAGCGCCGCCATGTCGATCAACGATCCTCTGGGCGATATGCTCACGCGCATCCGCAACGCGCAGATGCGCCGCAAGGGCTCGGTCGCGACGCCCGGTTCGCAGCTCCGCGGGCGCGTGCTCGAAGTGCTGAAGTCGGAAGGTTACATCCGCGACTACGCCACGACGGAGTTCGGCAACGGTCGGACCGAGTTCAACATCGAGCTGAAGTACTACGACGGCCAGCCGGTGATCCGCTCGATCGAGCGCGTGTCGAAGCCGGGCCGGCGGGTCTATGCGTCCGTCGACGCCACGCCGCGCGTGGCCGACGGACTCGGGGTCACCATTCTCTCCACCTCGCAAGGCGTCATGGCCGACCACGAGGCGCGGGAGAAGAACGTGGGCGGTGAAGTGCTTTGCAAGGTCTTCTGACCGGCGGGCGCTTCATAAAACCACGGGAGACGAGGAACCATGTCACGGGTAGGCAAAAGGCCTGTCGCGGTGCCGTCCGGCGTGACGGCGGCCATCGAGGGCCAGACGGTGAAGATGAAGGGCGCGAAGGGCGAGCTGTCGTTCGTCGTACCCGAAGAAGTTCTGGTCGCAATGGAGGACGGCGCGGTCAGGGTCGACCCGCGCGACGAGTCCAAGGCGGCCAGGGCGCGGTGGGGCATGTCGCGGGCGCAGGTGCAGAACCTCGTCGACGGCGTGACCAAGGGTTTTGAAAAGCGGCTGGAGATCAACGGCGTCGGTTATCGCGCCCAGGTCGCCGGCAAGGTGCTCAAGCTCTCGCTCGGCTACAGCCACGACGTCGATTACGAAATCCCGGCCGGCGTCACCATCACGGCCCCGAGGCCGACGGAGGTGGTCGTGGCCGGCATCGACAAGCAGAAGGTCGGCCAGGTGGCGGCGGAGATCCGCGAATTCCGCGGTCCCGAACCCTACAAGGGCAAGGGCGTGAAATACGCG
>JAJKJG010000288.1 GCA_021154065.1 Methylobacterium sp. | reverse complement strand
ATCTCGGACACCTTTCCATGCATCGGCACAGGCGCGCGCACGACATCGCCGCCGAACGCTTGGCCCATCGCCTGCAATCCGAGACAGACCCCGAACATCGGAATCGACGCGCCGGCCTTGGCGATCAGGTCGAGGCATATGCCGGCATCGTCCGGAGTGCAGGGACCTGGCGAGAGCACGAGCGCGTCCGGCGGGTCGGCGAGGATGGCCTCGACCGTGGTTTCGTCGTTGCGCCTAACCTCCACCGCGTCGACGAGCGGCCCGATCAGGTGGACCAGGTTCCAGGTGAACGAGTCGTAGTTGTCGATGACGAGGACGCGGGACATTCGACCGGGCTGGATGCCATGAAAACCGAAGCGGGTGTGCCCACATTGGCTGCCAGCGTCAAGAACGTCCGACGCTCTGGCCGAGACACGCTCAGGCACGGCCCGGATGCAGGGGCCCGGCGCAGACCGAGACCCCGCCTCCTCGTTTCATCAGCCTGCGGGTTAATGAAATGATGAGAGATTCTGGGTCACAAGAAGCCGCCAAGGAAGCTTGGCAAAAAATCCGAAAAGGGCTGGAACGCCATGCAAGCGGCGCAGTTGCCTCTCTGCGGGGCAATCGCATCCGGGGTGGGCACATGATCGCTTGTTTTATCGCCATGAGCGCTCTCGCCGCCCTCATTACCGGTCTGTCGCTGGCCGAGTAACGGGGCGGTCGAGCGGTTTCGCTCCAGGTTGGCGTTTCTACTGCCCCCGCCCGGCGCGGCTGGCGAAGCGCACCGCCTCTTCGGCGGCGCGGAAGAGCGCCTTAGCCTTGTTGATGCATTCCTGCTGCTCGGCCTCCGGGTCGGAGTCGTAGACGATGCCGGCTCCGGCCTGGACGACCATGCGCCCGTCCTTCACCACCGCCGTGCGCAGCACGATGCAGGTGTCCATCTCGCCGTTCGCCCCAAAGTAGCCGATGCAGCCGGCGTAGGGGCCGCGCTTGTCCGTCTCCAGTTCGTCGATGATTTCCATCGCCCGCACCTTCGGCGCGCCCGAGACGGTGCCGGCCGGGAAGCCGGCGACGAGCGCGCCGAGCGCGTCGAAGCGCGGGTCGAGCCGCCCCTCGACGTTCGAGACGATGTGCATCACCTGGCTGTAACGTTCGAGAAAGAAGCTGTCCGTGACCTTGACGGTCCCAATGGACGACACCCGCCCGACGTCGTTGCGGCCGAGGTCGAGCAGCATCAGATGCTCAGCGCGCTCCTTCGGATCGGCCAGAAGCTCCTCGCCGAGACGGCGGTCCTCGGCCGGGGTCGCGCCGCGCGGGCGCGTGCCGGCGATGGGGCGGATCGTCACCGCGCCCTCGCGCACGCGCACCAGGATTTCGGGGCTGGAGCAGACGATCTGGAACGCCTCGAAGTCGAGGTAGCACAGGAACGGGGCCGGATTGACGCGCCGCAGCGCCCGGTAAAGCGAAAAGGGCGGCAGCCGGAACGGCGCCTCGAACCGCTGCGACAGCACCACCTGAAAGATGTCGCCGGCGCGGATGTACTCCTGCGCCTGCGCGACCATGTTTTTGTATTCGGCAGGCGTGGTGTTTGAGACCGGCGGCTCGGCCGCGAACGCGGGATCGTGCCGCTCCTCGATCGGCAGCGGACGTTCGAGCGCCCCCGCCACATCGTCCATCCGCGCCAGCGCCGTCTCATAGGCGGCCTTGGCGGATACGCCCGGTTGCGGGCGGATCGGCGTGATCAGCGAGATCTCATCCCGCACGGCGTCGAACACGACCATCACGGTCGGCCGGACCAGGATAGCGTCCGGCACGCCGAGCACGTCCGGGTTGGGCGGCGGCAGACGCTCCATCAGCCGCACCATGTCGTAGCCCAAATAGCCGAACAGCCCGGCCGCCATGGGCGGCAGGTCCGGCTCGACCGTGATGGCGCTCTCGGCGATCAGCGCGCGCAGGCTGTCGAGGGGAGGGCGCTCGTCGCGGATGAACCGCGGCTCGCGCCCCGGCGGCTCGCGGCACATTTCTGCGACGTCGCCTCGGCAGCGCCAGATGAGATCGGGATCGAGGCCGACCATCGAGTAGCGGCCGCGCACCGCGCCCCCCTCGACCGACTCCAGCAGGAACGCCGCGCCCCGGCGCTCGTGCCGGAGCTTTAGGAAGGCTGCGACCGGCGTTTCCAAATCCGCAACGAGCGTCGTGCGCAGGAGGCAGGCTTGACCCGCCCCGTAGCCGGCCGCGAAAACCTCGAAGTCGGGAGCGACCTGCATTGCCGCGACCCTAGATGTCGCCGCCGACCGCCCGGCGCAGATTCTGCTGGTTGATGGTCACGCCGACGTCCTTTTCCACCTGGGCGATGTATTGGGCGAGCAGGTCCTCGCTCAGAGCCACGCGAAGCCGCTCCTCCACGCTCGACGCCTCGCGGGTCGAGGTGACGAGAGGCGGCAGGGTCGCGGCCGTCACCTTGAAAACGGGGCGGGAGTCCTCGCCCGAAAGAGCCGACGCCGCCTTGCCGACCGGCGTCGAAAAGATACGGGCGAC
This sequence comes from Methylobacterium sp., assembly GCA_021154065.1. Next base: position 2,676 of record JAJKJG010000288.1, on the reverse strand, counting down.
GATGTCGGCCGAGAGGGTTTGGGTTGCGTTGCGGGCGAGGTCTGTGGCGGTCTGGGCTGGCACGCCCAGTTCGGCCGCGATCGCTTCCACCGTCTCGCCCTTATCGATGCGCTCGACGAGCGCGCGCGCTTTTTCTGTCAGGCGGCGCGAAACCTCCTCGTTCCGCCATTGCGCGGCGACCGCGTCGCGGACTTCTTCGAAGCTCTTGTCGCGGGCGGGATCGATGCCGGTCACGTCGTACCAGACATAGCCGCCGGCGCGCGTGCGCAGCGGTTCGTTGTCGACGCCGATATCAGAGTTGAACGCAGCGGCGAGCAGCGCATCGCGCTCGGGCAGGGTCTGGACCGGATTGCCGGCCTTGTCGCGGCCGGTGCGATCGACCGCCGGGACGGAGACGAGCGGCAGCTCCTTCTCCTTGGCGATGTCGGCGAGCGGCCGCGCGCCCGCGCGCAGATCCTCGATCGCGTCATGGATGTCGTTGAGGGCGTTGCGCGCCCGCTCCAGCGCGACCTCGCGCTTCACGTCGGCCTCGACCTGCTCGAAGGGCTTGACGCTCTCCGGCTCGATCTTTGTGACGCGCACGAGCACGGGGCCGAAGCGCCCCTGCACGGGTCCGCTCACGGCGCCCTCGGCGAGGGAAAAGGCGGCGTTCGCCACAGCCGGATCAATGAGTTCGTTCCTGGAGAACGTGCCAAGTTCGAGACTATTTGGATCGACGTTGGGCTCGGCCGCAATGGCCTCGAAGTCCGTGCCGTCCTTGACGCGCTTGAAGGCGGTCTCGGCCTCCTCGGCGCTCGGAAAGGCGATCTGCTGGATGGTCCGCCGCTCCGGCGTCCCGTAGCGCGACGCCTTGACCTGTTCGTAGCGCTGCCGCGCATCGGCGTCGGAGATTTGCTCCGGCCTCGCCAGTGTCTCGGGACTCACGACCAGCGCGTTGACCGCCCGATACTCGGGCGCGCGGAACGCCGCCTTATGCTCCTCGAAAAAGGTTTTCAGCTGCTCCTCGGTCGGAGACGGGATGTCGCCCGCAGCCGCCGGCGACAGCAGGACGTAAGCCGCCGAGCGGCGCTCGGCGCCGTAGCGGTGGATCGCCTCGCGCATGGCGAGCGGCACGGGAAGCGCGCCCGCGATGGCGTCGGCGAGTTGCAGGCGCGTGACGACGCCGCGCTGCTCGCGCACGAACGCGGCTTCGCTGAGGCTGTTCGAGCGCAGGATTTCGTCGAAGGCGGCGCGATCAAACTGGCCATTGGGGCCGCGGAAGTTGGGGTCTTGCGCGATGGTGCGGGCAATGAGCTGGTCCGAGACCGAAAGGCCCAGCTCCTGCGCCCGCTGGTCGAGCGCCGCCTCGGTCACGAGCCGGCTCAGGATTTGCGTGTCGAGGCCGAGAGAGCGCGCGCGCTCGGGCGTGATGCTCTGGCGCGTCTGGCGCATGAGCCGCTGAAGCTCGTTCTGATAGGCGGTGCGGAACGCCTCGGCGGAGATGTCCGTCTTGCCGACCGTCGCCACGGTCGTCCGCACCGAGCCGCGAAAAATGTCGCCGATGCCCCAGATCGCGAAACTGACGATCAGGAAGCCGAACAGGACGGCGACAATGGCCTTACCGAGCCAACTCCGGCCGATTTTGTTGATACCTTGCAGCATGGGCGGGTCCGATCCCGGTGTCGCGTTCGTCCGCAGCCCGATAAAGCAAGAGCGCGCCCGCGAAAAGGCGCGCTTCGTCGCGAGGACACCCGCGCTGCGCGTTGCGGGCCTTTATCAGCTCTGGTAGGCCGCTCGCTGCGACAAGGGGAAAGTCACGAATGAGCGCCGATCGGCCGCGCCCGCTGGTGGCGGGCAATTGGAAGATGCACGGGTTGAAAAGCTCGGTCCAGGTGCTTCACGCCTTGGCCGTGGGCTACCCGCCCGAGCTGAAGGCCAAGGTCGATCTCCTCGTCTGCCCGCCCGCAACGCTGATCCACGCCTTCGCGCTGCAAGCGCATGGCTCGGACATCGCCATCGGCGCGCAAGACGCGCATGCCGAGGCGTCAGGGGCCTACACGGGCAACGTCTCGGCCGAGATGCTGGCCGACCTCGGCGCGACCCACGTCATCGTCGGGCATTCGGAGCGCCGCGCCTACCACCGCGAGACAGACGCCGAGGTGCGCGCCAAGGCGGAGGCCGCCCGCCGCGCCGGCCTCACCGCGATCGTCTGCGTCGGCGAGACGCGCGAGGAGCGCGAGAGCGAGCGGGCGCTCGATGTCGTGCGCGCGCAGATGCGAGGCTCGGTTCCGGAGGGAATGGATGCATCCCGGCTCATGATCGCCTACGAACCTGTGTGGGCCATCGGCACGGGGCTCACCCCGACGCCGGCCGACGTGGCGGAGGTTCACACGCTCATCCGTGAGGAGGCCGGGACACTCGTCGGCGCGGCTGAGCAGGGCCGGGTGCGCATTCTCTACGGCGGCTCGGTTAAGCCCGCGAACGCGAAGGAACTGCTGGCCGTCGAGAACGTGGACGGCGCGCTCGTCGGCGGCGCAAGCCTCGTGGCGACGGATTTTTTGGGGATTGCAAGAGCGTATCTGGATTGACGGAAACGCTGGCGCTTGCCGCCTTTGATCCGTCGCGCCACTATGTTAGACGCCCCTGAAATCGGATGACGCGAGCGGCGGACCCTTGGTTCGGCCGCTCAAGGTTTTT